>NZ_JRAR01000080.1:0-35404 GCF_000768935.1 Porphyromonas sp. COT-290 OH860
GGGGGATAGTATTCAAGGCTCCCAAAGCGGCTCAAACACTCAAAAAACACCGAGAAAGATACAAGAACCTTTGAGCGGCGCATTGCGCAATAGTCTCCTCATAGTGATATAATCTTTGAATTGTGCAATGGACTCAAGTAACAAGCCCTGCCAACCTAACGTATCAGTCGAGGTTGGCAGGGCTTGTTACTTGAGTGCCTTCGTGCTACTTCACGAGCTTGGCGCTGGAGATAGACACGCCCAGCAGGTGCAGGTCTTCCACGCCCTCGATCTCGGTAGAGCTCTCGCCGATCCAGCCATTGTCGCTCATCACGCCCGTGTAGATCTTGATGAAGTCTATCCCCGAGAGCTGCACGGGCTTGCGGTTACGATCCACTGCCCAAGCGATGTCTATGGCAGAGCCGTCGGCTGTATTGGGGTGGTTATCGGCATAGCCATAGCGGAAGCTATGGCGAACGAAGAGGCCATCATAGGGGTTCTCAGGTTTCTCATTGATCACGTTGTGAGGGAGCTTGGTGCCCTCGAAGCTAATTTCTCTTCCAAGCCATGTAGGGTAGTAGCTCTGTGTGTGGTAGCTATTCTTCTGTACATAGCCCGATTTACCGAAGCTATCCGTCCAGCGGATATAGTCGATAGTCCTATCGGACGGTGCTTCTGGTTCGTGAGTAGGCCGATAGTAGGTAAGGCGATAATCATGGTAGATGCCTAGATCATTGCCAGCCTTGCGTGCTTGATCGTAGAATGCCTCTCGCTCGGGTTGCTCCCCACTACCTGCTATCTCGTACCATTCGTTCTCGTCGGGGCGGCCATTGCCGTTCTCATCCTTAGCCACCATGATAACACCTGCTTCGCTCGCCCGCTCGAAGGCGTTCCCCAGCACCCTAAAGTCACACAGCCCCTCACGGTTCTCAATGTGATGGTCGAAGCCCACTACGACGTAGCCACCCCAGCCACCGAGGGTAATCAGTTCGTTCCTTTTTTGCTTAGGGCTCTGTCGGCCAATAGCGGCTAGGACCTTGTCATTCATCGTCTGCTGTGTATCTCCAGCCTCTGATCGGGGCATTTTATTGACGAACTGACCGGGGGCTGGTACATACGCTAGTACTTTGCTGACGTAGGGGTTACGTCCCTTGGGATAGGTGTTTGGGGGACTAGGTATATCGGTACTATCCGATAGTCTAAAAGGAGTGAAGACAATTTTGGAGGGTAATACACCTGCCTCGGTAGACCATTGATATTGCCCCGAGGCCGAGAAGCAATAGATCTTGCCGGGGGCTACATAGTCGCCTGCGTCGGTCACGAAGATCTCACGTGTCTCGGGATTGACAGCGATGCCATAGGGCGTGCGTATGCGTGCTGCCGTGCCGTCGAGGATTCGCTCGCTCTTGATTGCTCGGGTACGTGTATCTAGTAGGGCATAGTTGGTCTTCTGGCTGTTCGGTAGGTGGCTATATCCGTAGAGATAGAGGTCATGCCCGACGATGGCAAGATCGGAGCAGGCGATGCCCAGCCCCTCGGGTGTAAGGAGTTGATCGGTCTTCGTGTTGAGAACGTATAGGTTCGGTGCTATGGTCTTATAGTCGCCTCGAGAGGAGATCCAGAGTTGCCCCTGCTCGTCTAGGCGTAGGCGATGCAGATTGATGCCCACCTCAATGTGCTTGACTTCGGAGAAAGTCTTTAGGTCGATGACCGATAGTCGAGTGTCGTAGTTGGGTGCACGATAGCCGCCTGAGTTAGCCACATAGAGCCGATCGCCCACTACTACAAGCTCCTCGGGTTGATAGCCAACCGTGCATTCGCCTACGATCTGTAGTGTTGCCGTATCGACCTTGATGACTTTACCTAGGCGTGCATTGGGGTCTATCTGTATTGGGCCTGCATACGAGCTGATATAGGCGAACCCTCCGTCGAAAGTGATGTGGCGACAGTTGGGGATAGAGATCTGCCCAATATGGCGGGCGTTCTTGGCGTACATCACTTCGACGAGGTTCGACACATTGACCACAGCCCAGAGCCGATCGCCATAGAGCTTGAGATCATTGGCTACGTCTCCCAGCTCCTTGACTACCGTAGGGTTACGCTCTGCGAAGATGTTGTGCCGATAGATACCTGTGGTGTAGTCGAAGTAATCGAGCGAGGCGGTATTGCGCCCCATCGTCCCTTCGTTGAGTAGATAGAGCCCCGGATAGTGCCGTGCCATGGAGCTAGGCTCTGTGACACGATTGCTCACCGAGGGTACGACGACCTCTTCCTTGCGACATGAGGCCAGTAGACCGAGCATCATCAACAGAGCCGAAGTGATGAATAGGCGAAAGCTAAAAGATTGCATTGAGTTTAAGTCTAAAGTTAGTACCGGGCATGGGGTAGCTCTTGACTACCTCGTACTGCTGATTAAGGAGATTATTTACCTCGAGCGTCCCTACGAGCTTTAGGCTCGAGAGCTGCCAAGTGTATGAGAGGGATAGGTCGTGCGTGTACCAAGGCTGTATGTGGAACTCTTGTAGGTTGGCCACCGAGTGGTAACGCTCTCCAGTGTAGATAAAGCTGTAGCTCCAGACCCACCTCTGCCAGTCCGTTCCCACAGTGACGGAGCCAGCATGCCAAGGCACGTAGGGGATTTGCCCGCCGTACCAAGGGCTTGTTGTGTCGGTATGTTCGCTAGCCTGTTGGTAGGTATAGCTCAGACGAGGCATGAGGCGAAGCGAAGCTAGCTGTATGGTAGCTGAGGCTGAGAGGTCTAAGCCTACGATATCGACCAGACCGAAGTTGAGCATCGTCCAGCGAAACTGATTGGACGTTGGCATGGCAACGATCTTGTCTCGCACTCGATTGTAGTATGCATCGGCTTGTAGCTCTAGCGTGCGTAGAGGAGTAGAGGTATAGCTCCTACGCCATACTGCCCCTACATTGTACTGTACTGTGTACTCTGGGTTGAGTAGTTTGTTGCCGATGAAGGTGTAGTAGAGGTCGCTTAGAGTTGGTAGGCGAAAGATATGTTTATAGAAGGCACGTAGGCTTAGCCCTCGATTTACCCACGGCTGCCACGAGGCCACGATGCTCGGCGATACAATGCTACGCCACTGGGGCGCATCGTGCTTAGTGGCATCTCTGACGAGGGTATGCAAGAGGCTCGTTTGTATGCTCAACTGAGGCGAAGAGTAGCTGCCCGAGAGGGCGGAGAGTAGCTGGGCTCGATGTGGATAGGCGAAGTCTGTAAGGTCAGCACGCACAGCATTGTACTGAGCATCGGTCGAGAGAGCTAGCCCCCAGCCTTGGTCTAGGGTTATGAGCTGGGCTACGGATAGATAAGCCTCGTGCTGATGATAGCGATTGTCTATGTACATCGTACTTCCGTCTAGGCGAGGGTCGGAGATATAGTGCAGGTAGTCGTAGGCATACTTGCCTAGGACTTGTATCTGATATCGCCCTTTGGGTTCGTACTGCATAGAGCCTTGTACGAGCAGGTTGGTATCCCACTGTCTGTCCTGATTGCGAAATAGCCCCGGCTCTTCCCGCACCACAGCCCCGGGGTAGCCTCGCTCGGAGTTGTATAGATAGAGCTTGCCCGTGTAGCGGCCGTGAGATCTGTGGTGATACAGCCCTAGCTCTGTGCGCAGAGCACGTACATCACCGTTGTGTCTGAGGGCAGTGGTATCGTAGCCGTCTTTGCGTCGATAGCGAAAAGGATACTGCCCAGAGGTATAGAGGTATTCGCCCGAGAGCGAGAGGTCGGTGCGGGGCGAGAGGCGATGCTCCCAGAGGAGCGAAGGATTGATGGTGTGGAAGCTCCCCACTCGTAGCCCTACGTTGATGTTATGCTGTCGCCCTAGGTCAAAGCTCGGGCGACGACTGCGCAGATAGAGGGCACTAGAGGAGGCATAGTCACGAGCCGACTGTAGGAGTTGGCTCTTTTGCCCATTGTAGACGCTGATGGTCTCCATGTTTTCAAGTGAGAAACGTCCTAGGTCGATGATACCATTTTGGGCGTTCCCTAGCTGCACACCGTCGTAGAATACGCCGACATGGTGGCTGCCCATACTACGGACGTTGATTGTTTTGAGCCCACCTATGCCTCCGTAGTCCTTGATTTGTACGCCCGAGTAGTACCTAAGTACATCGGCTACCGAGAGTGCACCAAGGCGAGTCAGTTCGCCTCGAGTAAGCAGCTGCGAGGGCGCCAGAGTTAGTCGCCTCTGCTGGGCATGTACGACGATTTCGTCGATAGTGTGCACAGAGTCACGCACCGATGGTTCTTCGGCCATCAGCGTACCTATAGCCCAGAGGTACATCAGTACGAAAGCTAGAGTTCTGCTCACTGCACGTTAGATAGTGGTATCATAGACTGTATTGCTTGGTCGGTGGTTAGCCTAAGTAAGTTGTTTGTTCGTGTGAACAAACCTGCTCGGGCACCAGCCTGTTTTTGGGAGCAAGCCTTGCTTTATATAGAGGAAGCTTTGCTCTATGTGGAGATAGGTTTGCTCTATATAGATCTAAACTACCTCCAAAGTTTACAAGCCGATGAGTTCGATTTTATTTTACAAAGATTGGATTGTTGATTCACAAAGAACGTATGTTCCTTGACGGAGGAAATACGATTGATATGCATCGTATGCTTGAAATCTCAATCGCCAGCAGGGTCAAGGCTCTAGGAGTAGACTCTGCTAGCGATCGAGAGATGGTGTCATATTTCAGAAAGGGTTTCGTCAGTTGTTACTCGCCTTTTGGGGCAATATGCACACTGAAGTTCTGCTTCTCAACCCACACGGCATACTTCTCTGGGTGCAGGACAACGATCGTTACCTTCTGGGAGAATATCTTTTGGCCTATCTAGGGAGGAGTGTCACCAAGCTCAAGAGTTTTGACGCCGGAGGTGCCGAAAGCCACCTTCCCAATCTTCTTGATATTTGGCAGAGATATCTGCTCGAGAGCCTTGGCGAAGTAAAACCCTCTAGCCCCGACCTCCTCGATCAGTGGTAGAATAATTTGTCCCTAGTTTAGTAGAGGCTGCTACTTATTGGGTAGATTAGGGCGCAGAAAGGAGTGTATAGGCCGTCGGGTTGCCCTTCACTTTTGATTGGGTAGCTCTTCTGTGCTGTACCATCCCAAGCCATTTCCATTACTTTAGCCTCCTTGTAGCGATTGTAGGCAGGTAGCTGAGAGAGATAAATTACCTTGCTTCTCGCACTAGCACCTATGTAGCCGTATAGGATCTCAGTAGTAGAGTAGATATTTTTGAGCTCCTTGGACTGCTCGCTGAAGCTGTATATAGCCGAGCCTGTGCGCAAGAATATCATTGCCCCCTCTGTAGTAGGTGCTGCAGCGAGTGTGCAGCTACCAGCCCATACTCCCTTTAGGCCAAGCTGTTCGCCTAGGTCGTAGCTCCCTTTTTCCTCTAGGTTCTGAACCTTCACCAAGCGAGTCTTCTTGTTTTTGCTCTCGGCTTGTATCATCCAAATCGCTTGACTCTTGTTCGCCACATCGTAGCAAGGTGCAATGCCGAGGCTAGTATAACCCTCGGGGTAGGCTAGAGAGGCCACTTGACCGCCTTTGCCGATGCGATACAAAGCCTGAGCTCCGGCTACATAAACGACCTCTACCCCCTGCTCGTGTACAGTAAATAGGCGAGCGTATAGAGGCTTGGCAACCTGAGTGATGAGTGTAGCTCGTTCACGATCGGCACCCGTTGCGTTCAGAGGGAGGCTGTAGAGCTTACCATCGTTGGTAACGAAATAGAGTAGGTCGTGGGCTACCGTGAGGTGGGTTGGCGATACTTTGCTGTTTGCAGCGATGACATCTGGCGTGAAGGTGTCTAGTAGCTTGAAGGACTTGTCGAAGATACTGATGTGTTTGAGATCACCTCTCTTATCGCCATTCTGACAGACAATGTAGAGCTTGTCCTTACTGATGCAGAGATCTTGAGCCACGTTGCCTAGGCTCTTGCCATTGACCTGACGCACCACGTCGCTAGTGATTGCTCCGCTAGCTTTGTCGATGAAGGCAAGGACGCCTTCTCCGTCGCTCATATTGCCTTCGCTGAGGACTAAAACTCCATCCCAGTTGTTGATGTTTAGCCCTGTTTCGTTAGGACGATTGGGAGTAGGTAGGCTGGGCTTCTGTGATACTTGAGGGCCATCAGCCTGACAGCCTGCTAGGCCTAGACCAAGTGTCAAGGCTAGTAAAGACGTCCGTAGTAGATTCTTTAGTGACATAGCTTTTTCGTTTTTAATTTTAATGATTACTAAAAAGGCATACTAGGAGCTCAGTGTCTAGCTCCTAGTTATTCGTATAAGTCATGACATCGCTTAGCTCCAGATAGGGGAACTATGATACCACTCCACTTTTTTGTCAAATTGACGACTATGCCCCGTGCGTGCTAGTAGCGCTTAGGCTCATATAAACACACAAGCAAGGTTGGTCACTTGTAAGAGAGTCGATATATACTGTGGATTCGAGAGGTGCGTGCGTAAGGTTTGGGCGTTGGTGGTTGCTCGAGATCCCTATATATAATATAGTATAGGGGGCTTACTACCTACTTCTGATGAGCGAACGTAGCCTCTTGTTGAGGGCTTAACCTCTAGAGATGGCTCAATACTAACCTTATGCTCTATACCGCGAAAGCACAAAATATCGACCGACATGGCAGGTCTTCCGGCTTATCTCTAACGCACTCTCGCCTTCCCACTGAGCTAAGTCAGCAGTGGCATCTGAGAGGGTATCCTCTGACCTTGGAGATCAGGAGAACTACGGCAGCGCGACTGCACAGGGCTTACACCTGTTTCCCTTGTCCATAAGAGCGCAAGAGCTCCATAGGACTAACCATATCTGGGGCAAAGATACTAAAAAACTAATGCGAGATGCTCCGAGGGCTGTGCAGGAACGTTGCTTGCACAGCTCTCGGAGCATTCACTCTATCGGAGATTGGCGACAGATTCTTAGCTACCCCAGCCGGGGTTCTGCGTCCATTTGCCTTTGGTCCTAGCGATCATGTCAAGGCGAATGGGCAAGAGATAGTCACGCTTCACATCGAATTGCCAACCTGCCTCATAGCCAGATGCTGGATTGATGGGCAGAATATAGCGATATGGGTCGCCGGGCTTGCCAGAGAGGAAGAGGTTGTTGTTTTTAGGCTGGTCGTAGACAAAGGTCTGTCCCTTGTAGCTCTCGTGCCCATTTAGATTGCTCCCGATGAAAAGCGCACCCATGGCTCGCTTGCCTACGATCAACTCATCGGCTGCAGCCCAGCGCAAGATATCGTAGAGGCGCCGTCCCTCGCTAGCCTGTTCTATGCGGCGCTCACGTCGAGTGGCTTGTATGTATTTGTCTAGGCCTCTGAAGGGATAGTCGGCCTCGGTATTGTACTCACGGTCGAAGTCTACACTAGGCATACCGACACGATCTCTAAGAGGCTGGAGGGCTTCGACGATTTTGCCTGCATTGGCTGCTCCGTCTAGTTCGGCTAGGGCCTCTGCATAGTTGAGCAGTACATCGGCATAGCGTACTTGTATCCCCGGGGTAGCCCCCTTAAACTCTGCGTCTAGATTGCCCGTGTAGTCTATCTGCACATGCTTAAGCAGTGAGTAGCCCGTCATGTTTTGGTTGAAGGAGCTTCCCCTGAGAGGTGGTACGACGTAGGCTGGCTGATCTGGACGTAACTTCTGCCCCGGCATACAGACTGTTTGTGATAGGCGAGGGTCACGCAGGGTAGGTTTGAGCTCCTCGCCGAAGACTTTTTTGGCGTTGAGCTTGGCGTCGCCTACAAAGGGTTTGCCCTCTAGGGTTAGGTAGTCGTCTACGAGCGAGGCCGTCACACCGATGCTACCGCCCCCGTTGTTGAGGTAGCGATTGACGTTGTTGCCTACTTGGTCGCCATCGTACCGCTTGAACCAGAGCACCTCCTTATTGGCGGAGAGGTTTGTCGTGGCAAATAGCTCACGATAGTCGCTCAGCGGATTGCCCGTCGAGTGTATGCGCCATACATTTCTATCAATAATAGCTCTGGCGGCTGAGGCTGCTTGGGTCAGATAGTCCTTGATTTTGGCATCTGTAATGCTGGGGTCGAAGAATGGGTCTTGCT
Source organism: Porphyromonas sp. COT-290 OH860 (assembly GCF_000768935.1). Classification (NCBI taxonomy): domain Bacteria; kingdom Pseudomonadati; phylum Bacteroidota; class Bacteroidia; order Bacteroidales; family Porphyromonadaceae; genus Porphyromonas; species Porphyromonas sp. COT-290 OH860. Next base: position 8,075 of record NZ_JRAR01000080.1, read on the forward strand.
CGGCCCTGTGGTACTTCTCCCATGTTGCTTCGAAGAGTGCGACCTCGCTCTTGAGTGCACGTGCTACATCTCTATGCACCCGCATCGTAGCGGAGCTACTCTGCTCACTTAGGTTCTCGATAGCCGTGTCCAGATCTGCCAATATCTTGTCCACCACAAAGGTGCGGCTGTCACGAGGGCGGTCTATACCCTCTAGCTTGGCCTCTAGTGGTTGGTCGAGCCAAGTGATGGGGCCGTAGTCTACCAATAGACGATAGTAGTACCAAGCTCGGAAGTAATAGGCCTCCCCTACGAGGTGGTTGTACTGCGCGCTCCCTTTCTCTGCTGCATGACCAAGGTTGGTAATCAGGTAATTGACATTGCGGATCTGCGTGTAGGCTTCGAGTTTGCTGGCGTTGCTTAGAGCCAGCTGTCCGTTTAGACGTGTGTTGGGAGCACTTGCCGATAGATTGTCGCTAGCCACATCATTGCCAGCGATGCCGCCACCACCACCGGGGCCGAAGCCTTGGTGACGGAGCCCCGACTCATAGAACTGGTCAATGTAGTTCTGCATTTCCCCTACACTCATGAAGGGGCTGTTGGTTGTCAGCACGCCCTCTGGCTGGAGGTCTAGATTGTTGCACGCTGTGGTGCAGACAGCAGCCAGCAGGGATAGGGATAGGATTATATTGTTACGTTTCATCGCTGTTGCAAATTATAAATTAACGGTAAGACCACAAGAGAGGACGCGATTCATCGGATAGTTCTTGTCTGCACTATATCCGCTTGTTGCGAAAATCACTTCTGGGTCAAACATGGTCTTGAGGCTTGTGAAGGTGAGCAGGTTCTCTCCAGAGAAGAAGACTTGCAGGCCGTTGATGCCAAGTTTATTGACCCACATTTGGGGAATATCGTAGCTCAAGGTGAGGTTTTTCAGACGGCAATAGGCTGCATTCTGTAGATAGCGGTCGGAAGTCTGTCGGGTTTTGCTCTGGAACGACCCGATCGCCCCCACTCCGTGGATATAGGGCTTGGGGTAGTATGCCCCGGGATTGTCCTCTCTCCAGTAGTCTAGATGCTCTTTGAATACCGTTACCTGTGCGTATGCTCCAGATCCCCAGAAGTAGGCTGCCCCACCGGGGTTCCAGTCCCGCTTGCCTACGCCTTGTAGCATGAAGCTCAGGCTAAGTCCTTTGTAGCTGATGCTACCATTGACCGAGTACTGGTATCGAGGGGTTGTGTCGCCGATGATATCGAGGTCACCCATGTCGCCGACTTTGTTTTTGCCATTGTTGATGCGACCGTCACCGTTCAGATCTCTATACTTGACGTCACCCGGAGTCCAAGGTCTTTTGCTCAAGAAAGAGAGGTCGTGCTGGTCATTGTAGGCTTTGGCTTCTTCTGCTGTTTGGATTAGTCCGTCGGCTCTATATCCCCAGATCTCGCCTACAGATCTACCCTCGTACCACGATCCTTGTGGGTCGCTCTTGGTTGGGTTCTCGTATTTGGTGACGATAGAGGTAGCGTCCGAGAGTATCCCCGTGACCTTATAGGTGATGTCTTTGCCAATCCGTCCTTGATAGCCGAGCGATAGCTCCCAGCCTCTGTTGCGTAGACTTGCGTTGTTGGTTTGGGGAGCGTCTGCCCCGAAGTAGTCGGGGAAGGGTAGCCCCGGGCCAAGCATATCTCTCGTATCTCTCTGGAAGAGATCTATCGACCCAGTAAGGCTATTCCCCCATAGGCCGAAGTCTAGCCCTACGTTGATGCTCTCTACCTTCTCCCACGTGGTGGTTGGGCTGATGACTCTAGGGGCATTGGTGTAGCTATGTCTGCCGTCGGGGAAGATGTATTGCCCTAGGCCACGGCTTAGCTCCATCGTAGAGGCGAAGGTGTATAGGGCGGCACCGGCTTGGTTGCCTAGTAGACCGTAAGAACCTCTGAGCTTGAAGTTGGATAGTGTGCCAGAGAGCGACTCCATAAATTGCTCCCTGTGTATGTTCCATCCGAGCGAGGCGGAGGGGAAGAAGCCCCAGCGACTATGCTCGGCAAAGCGGGAAGATCCGTCGTAGCGCCCATTGAGCTCTAGTAGATAGCGGCCGTCGTAGCTGTAGTTGAGGCGACCGAAGAAGCCTCGTGTAGCCCAGCCATTGCGCACATCGGTGGGCACTTTGTCGCCAGTACCCATACCTACGTTGGGGTTGGTCTGGGAGAATAGCCCAGTGATAGAGCTGCCGAGGTAGCTGCTGTGGCTGCTCTCCTGCTGGAAGCCTCCCATTACCGTGAAGTCGTGCTTCTCGCCTAGTGAGAAGAGGTAGTTGCTGTACAGATTGAACGACGAGTATTTGTGTCGATCGAACTGGCGAGTAAATCTGCCGTCACGAGCTATACCAAGCTCCGAGCGTACGCCTAGAGAAACAGACTTGCCGTCTGCTCCGTAGATGAGTGGAGCCTTGTTGAGTGCTTCGTACTCGTGTAGAGAGAGCCTATGCGTGTAGTCGAGGAAGATGAACCAGTTCCTCAGCGGCTGTAGCTCTATGCCTGCCGAGAGGTTTAGGTTGTTGTCTTTGCCATGAGTGTATGTTCCGCTCTGTAGATAGGGCACCATACTGAGCTCCGTGAATCGGCCATTGGGGTCGATCTCGGAGATAGTCGGGAAGAAACGAGCGAGGCTGTGGAAAAATCCATTGCTCAATCCGCCCGGGCCGAATGGGGAACGGTCGTCCGTATGCATGAATTTAGTAGAGGTCTTGAGCTTGAGCCACTTGGTGAGCTGTGAGGTGAGGCTGGCCGAGAAGTTGTATCGGCTGAATGCCATATCGGCATAGCGTAGGATCCCTTGCTCATTGTAGTAGCCTCCAGATACGTAGTACTGGGCAGCTTTGCTCCCTCCACTTAGGCTGAGAGTGTGATTGTGTTTGAGAGCCAAGTCCTTGTAGTGGAGCTTGAAGTAGTCTACGTTGCCGATCCCCTTCTCCGTATTCTCATAGGCGGGGTTCATGCTGTGGTTTTTGGGGAGGTCGGCCCAAGGGTCTACACTCGAGGGGTCATTGATATACTTCTCGAGTAGTGCTATACGCTCTGGGCTATACTTACGAGGTGCGCCTGCATTGGTCGCACCGTCATTCCAGAAGTGAGCGAAGTCTACCGAATTGACCATTTTGGGTAGTACCGTCGGTGTAGACCAGCCCACATTGCCCTGATAGCTGATGCGCATCTTGCCTACATCTCCTCTCTTTGTGGTGACAAGGATTACTCCATAGGCGGCACGGGCGCCGTAGATAGCACTCGCTGCGGCATCTTTGAGTACACTGATGTTTTCGATGTCGTTGGGGTTTACTTCCGCCAAACTCATCTCTACTCCGTCTACCAGTACGTATGGGCTGGCGCTACCAGATAGGTTGCCTTGACCACGCAGGGATAGGGAGGCCGATGCTCCGGGGCGCCCAGACTGATTGTTGCTGACCAATAGCCCGGGGACTAGCCCTTGTAGACTTTGGGTGGCGTTGGTGACCGGGCGACGTGCTAGCTCTCCGCCTTTGACGGAGGATACCGCTCCAGTTAGATTGACTTTCTTCTGCACGCCATACCCCACGACTACTAGCTCCTCCAGCTGTGTATTATCCTCTAGTAGGACGATCTGTAGTGGTTGGCCTCGATAGATCGCTTGCTGGGTTACATACCCGATAGATGAGAACTCTAGCTGGCTACCGAGCTGAACCTTGGGGATTGAGAATTGTCCGTCCAGATCCGTTACAGCACCGATATTGGTTCCCTTGACCAGTACTGTGACTCCGATGAGTGGTTCGCCTTTGGCATCTTTCACCACGCCTTGGCATACGCTCTCGGCTTGCTGCATCAAAGTGATGTGCTCTGAGGCTGGGATAGTCACTCTAGCCTGAGCCCAAGGGGTCGTCAGTAGTAGTGCCATTCCTAAGCAGTAAAGATTTTTTGCCATAAATGTTGCGTATTAAATGGATAACTTAATGTATGATGTACGACTTCGTAGTATGTGCTTCTTATATTTTGTTTTCTAAGTTATCAAAGATTGCGCTCATGTCTTTATTAAATGATGCAGTTTTTTATTCTATTAATGCAAATATAAATACTTCTGTTTGATAAAAACAGCAAGATCTGTATAAATTACTTCTCCTTAATTGTGCAGGGTCGTGACTTGTTGGTTGTACCGTTTCTATGCCTCATGAAAGAAAAATTGGGAGGGTAGTAGGGAGAGGACTATAAGGGGTCCCCTAGCTCTCGATTTACTCTACCTGAGATCTTTTGTGGGATTTTCTTTTATGAAAGTTTACATCTTTGGCGAAGATTGATCATGTTTCCTTGCAGATAAGGGCTCTTTTGGGTAAGATATGCTAGACCTCGTATTTGCCTCCTAGGAGGCTCTGTACGGCGTTTGGCCTCATTTTGGCACTTAGTCCCAGACGCATGAAAAGAGGCGCTTAAAACGGGCTTTTTGTATTGGATTGATAATCAGATGTGTGTTGGTGTTTTTGGGGCAGTTTCATCTAAGCAAGGCGATTATTTTGGAGTTTCTTTCCATTAATCTCTCCAAATGTGTGGACACACCGCGCTGGATTAGTCCTACAATCTCAGAAAATGCTCCCATCAATTTGCTATCCTAGGCGAATAGCTGCGTCAAAATGTGCCTTCGGTTCGTCCAATTGGGTACAAATCCGTTTACACCCTTTAACCAAAAACGTGCAAAGTCGATCCCCATAGATTGTAGCATCATCGCCCCTCGGGCGAAGCGAGTGCACAAGAGTGGATAAATTTCAACGCAGCCCACTGCGTTGCTACAAGACGAAAATAGCCAATCGAAAGGCGACGGATTGGGCGGAGCGATGAGTTCGTCGTTGAGGGTAATGTCAGGATTGAGGAGTGAATCAAGCAAGACATCGCTATCGGCACTGACAACGATGGCGTAGCTAGAAGGATTGTGATGATCGGTATTTAATATGGTCCTCTGTGTTTCAGTGCAGATAACCTATTTTCGTTGATAGGGTTTGTTGTATCTTTGGCAACGACTAATTAGGTAATTGCAATTAATGATTCGTCAATATCTAATCAATACCAAGCTATACGCATACTTGTGTTTAGCCATGTTTGCTGGGGTAGGCCTCTGCGCTCAGCAGGTTGTACCCGTGACTCTACAAAGCCAAAAGTTGGAACCCATACGCTGTGGCACCTGCTTGCAGGGATCTACCCATAGTATCGTGACCACAGCAGACTTATCTCCACTCGCAGAGGTAGATGAGTCCAAGACGACGGTGCTGGACTATATGGTTGTCTTCGATCGCTCGGCTCAACTCTATATGAGTGATAAGGGTGGGGCAGAGATTTTTGCTGCCAAGATCGTCACCTCTGTCAATGAGGTATTTCGCAATTCCGACATCAATGCTGAGCTTAGACTCGCTCATATTATGCTCCTAGATGAGGAGATACCCAGTGTTCACCAAGGGTTGAATATTCAGAGCTCCCCTAGTGTACAAGAGATGCGTCGCAAGTACAAGGCTGATCTGGTGACCGTGTGTAGCAACCCCTTTTACGATGGGCTTAGTGGCAAAGCAGTGCCAGAGGCAAATCGTATGGCGGCATATAGCAGCATTCATGTGACGAGTATCTTTAGCTCACTCACCGCTACACACGAGATTGGACATATCTTCGGCTGTCAGCATTCGCGCATCCAAGAGGACTCAGGGAACCACCCCTACGCCGTGGGAGTTGGTAACCCACCATACTATAGTGTTATGGGGGCTGCCGTGGGCGATATTACCGAGCTAGCTCCCATATTCTCTAGCCCCAAAAGTGTTTGGCGTGGTGTACAGCTAGGCTCCGAGCGAGAGAATAGTGTTCGCAAGATCAAGGAACGTTTGACCGAGGTCGCTAGCTTTGGCGACTACCTAGAGCCTCGCTACTATGCCGAGCGTGAGCAGATTGAGGTAGGAGCACAGGCGCAGACTGTGAGTGTTTTGATTCGAACGAGCGAGTTCTTCCAGCCCAGTAGTGATGTCCCTTGGCTACGTGTGGTGTCCCCTAGTTACTCTCTCGATGATGTGCCTTTGGTCGTTGCTGTCGAGGCTAATACTAGTGCCCAGAGTCGTACCGGGCATATCAAGATCGCTGGGACGGATCACTACAAGGCTGTTACCATTACGGTAACTCAATCCTCGTCGAGCACTACGGCAACCAATATGGTAGCTGTAGACCCCGTGATGCAGATTGCCTCGGGATACCTTGCCCTCTCTCTGTCTAGCAGGGGTGAGCTATCGGCCTATACCCTACAAGGGGAGCTGATATTCTCCCGAGAATTTGCCTCTGGAGATTACCAAGTGAGTCTTGACGGATTTCTTCGCCCTCTTGTCTTGCAGGCCAAGACGGCCCGTGGCCGTACTACGCTCAAAATACCATACTAGAAGGGCGCTGTCTAGACCCACCTTGATGCTTTCTAAGAAGTATGACACGTATCTGTATTATATAGCACCTCTCATGGACTACGTTGAGCAACTACGCATCAGGGGGCGACTCCGTCGGTACTTGGGGCGTGAGTACTACATCATCAGGAGAAGTCTGCGGGATTTGTTCGGCTCGACCAAATGGGCTAAGCGACGTGCGTTGCCTCGTTGCCTCTATACACTCAAGGAGCATCGATCCATCATTTTGCGTCCGCTCAAAGATGTGGATATGGACTTGCAGGAGAATAAGCGCACCAACTTGCGGCTAGCGATTGCAGAGCTCAATGGTTTAGTCATCGCTCCCGGAGAAGTCTTCTCGGTGTGGCGCAATGTAGGTCGCCCCTCGGCACGCAAAGGCTATCTGGAGGGCTTGGTGCTTAACCAAGGTCGGGTAGATAAGGGTATCGGAGGTGGGTTGTGCCAGCTCGGCAATTTGCTCTTTTGGCTATTTGCACATACACCGCTAGCTATCACAGAGCGGCATCGGCATAGCTTCGATGTCTTCCCAGACACTAACCGAAGCATTCCTTTTGGTGCAGGGGCCACACTCTCGTACAATTACATTGATTTGCGGGTGGAGAATAGAACCGAGGATACCTACGTCCTAGAGCTGTGGCTAGACGATACGTATCTCAACGGTCGCATCAGAGCCTCCGCCCCAGCCGAGGCCAAGTACCGCATCGAGGAGCGTCGGCATCGTGTGGTCGCTCAGCCGTGGGGTGGCTATACACGACACAATAGTATTGTGCAGGTCGTCACCTACCCAGACGGTAGGGTAGAGGAACGCCCCCTCGTAGAGAACCATGCTGTGATGATGTACAACCCAGTCCTCTATCCGCCCACAGAGCAATGACCCTAATGGAAGAACCCGAAGCTAAAAACATTACTTAGCCAAAGAAGACAAGATATGATGTTAGACAAAATCAAGATACTATGCTTCGCTATAGGATTGATGCTCTCGGGCGTTGTGCTACGTGCCGAGGGTTACTATGGTTTGCCCGATTCGCTTAGTACTCGGGCGCAGATGAGCATTTTGGTCGCCAGCCCGAGTCCTCTGGAGGTCTACACACTCTATGGGCATGCTGGCTATCGTGTGCAAGACCCAGAGCAGGGGGTTGATGTAACCTTCAACTACGGGATATTCGATTTCTCCGACGACTTCTTGCCTAGATTCATCAAGGGGCAAACAGACTACATAGTCGTGGCACAGAGAACCGAAGACTATATGCAGGAGTATTTGGGTAGAGGTAGTCAGGTCACAGAGTTGGTACTCAATCTCTCCCCTGAGGTGCGAGCAAACGCTTGGCGCTACCTGCTGTGGAATGTCCAGCCCGAGAACCGAACTTATCGCTACAACTTTTTCTACGACAACTGCGCTACTCGTCTGGTGCAGATCTGCGCCGATGCAATTAGACGCACAGACCGAATAACTCCCATAGCTGGAACTGGGGAGATGCTCCGAAAGGTACATCGCCTGCAACTCCCGGGGGCAGAGGTTGAGCAGAATACATACGGACATGCCCGCAAACCTTGGTCGTATATCCCCCTCGTAGGCGTCGATGTGGGTGTGAATAAGTATAACCTATCGTGGCGTGACCTAATCAACGAGTTGGAGGGTGAGTTCCCGTGGTTGGTCCTTGGGACTGATTTAGCATTGGGAATGCCTACCGATGAGGTGATGGCCGATGCGGAGCGTATTTTTCTGCCACATCTATTGCAAGAAACACTAGAGAAGAGCTGGTATCTAGAGTATGAAGAACGGCTGAGCGATGGTGTAGTAGAGTCTAGACGCTCGCTCGTCGAGCAGGAGGCAGGCATTATAGCTCATGTGAATACTCATGGAGAGCAGGCTCCCTTGGAGTCTCGCCCATGGGAGAGTTACTTGATACACCCGACGGTAATCTTCCTCCTCTTGGCTCTGCTCTCGCTATACATATTTATTAAGGGAGGAGGTCGCTGGCTTATCATGCTTATCTTTGCCGTAAGTGGTCTGGCAGGTTGTCTGCTCTTCTATATCGCCATACTCTCGGAGCATCCGCACGTATGGCCCAACTTCAATCTGTGGGTATTACATCCTCTACACTTACTCCTCGCTGTCCCATTCATGCTTCTCGGTAGATCCTCCCGTTGGGCATATCGCTATCATTTTGCTAACTTTGTGGCTCAAGCAATGTTTCTGGCTTTGGCATGGTGTTTGCCACAGACATTCAACGTAGCAGTCTATCTGCTCTCGCTCTCGCTTCTGTTGCTTTCTCTGTCACAGACCAAGCGTTCGGCGATAGAGCCGCAGGAGAGCTACTTACGATAAATGGAACAGCGACATATCAGATATCTACTCTCATCGCTCGTAGCCCTTGTGGCCATACAGATGCAGGCAAGTGCTCAGCAGTTGCCTCGTATGGTCGTGTGCATCACTGTAGATCAGCTTCGCTCGGACTATTTGACCGAGCTAGAGCCTATGATGAGCCAAGGAGGCTTCAAGCGCATGCTCCAAGAGGGAAAGGTTTATCCCTCGGTTCGCTTCCCTCTAACGCCTATTGATGGCGCATCTGCGACCACATCAATCTATACCTCCGCCTACCCAGAGATGCACGGAGTGGAGGGGCGTTCGGTCTATCTGCGTAGCAAAAACAAAGTTCAGCCGACACTTTGGGACGAGTCCGTGCACGGCGTCTACACTCGTGAGAGGCTCTCGCCTCGTGCGATCCAAGTCAATACGCTAGCTGATAGGCTCAAGGAAGCATCAGCGGGTTCTGCCCTTGTCTATAGCGTCGGCATCAATGCCGAGGAGGCAATGGCTGGTGCAGGCGTACTGGCTGATGGTTGTTTCTGGCTAGACGATCGTGTAGCAGCTTGGTCTACATCGAGCTTTTACCCGAGTATGCCTCAGTATCTCGATCGTTACAATAAGTCAGACGATGGACCCAACCGACGTCTTATCTCGGGAACCATGCGTTGGTCGCCTCTACGCTCCTACGCAGATCAGGCTGTCGGCTACTCCTCTTGGCATAAGAACTTCACCAAGTACTATCAGGGCCACGAGGCTGCAGCATACAAGCGCAGTGCTCTCGCCAACGAGGAGGTTACCACTCTGGCCTTACAGCTCATCAGACAAGGAGGCTACGAGTATCGCAAGGCGCCTAGCCTGCTCTCTGTATCCTACTCCGCCGCCCCTCATGGCTCGGGAGAACTGGAAGTAGAAGATGCGGATACCTACCTGCGTTTGGATCGAAATCTAGAGCAGATTTTCCAAGCCCTAGAGGAAAAGATAGGGCTCAAGAACTGCCTCATCAGCCTATCGGGCACAGGTTATACAAGCTATGAAGTGCCCAAACCGCAGATTGGCGCCAAATTAGCCAGACAGCTTAGCATCAAGAGGGCCACAGCCCTACTTAATATGTATATCTCCGCTCTACATGGAGCGGGCAGTTGGATCGAGCAAGTCCAAGACGGGCGACTCTATCTCAATGGTAAGCTGGCAGAAGCTAAGAAGATTGCCCTGCGCAATCTACAGGAAGAGGTCGCGCTATTCTTGCGTCAGGTCGAGGGGATTGGCTCAGCTACTTCGGCACATGAGATCCTAACCTCCAATGCACTCAATCGGCAGCAGCGAGCACTCAGACGTAGCATTCATCATAAACATCTAGCGGATGTCTACTGGAGCCTTACTCCGGGCTGGTATCTCGAGGAGATAGCCGAACATCCGTCGCTGCAACGTGCTACGACTACGGCGATTGCTTCTCCTTTTGTTCTCATGGGAGCGGGGGTAGATCCCAAGCGGTTTGACTTCCCAGTACAGGAGGCTACCGACATTGTTCGGGCTATCTCGTGGGTGCTGAGGATTAGACCGCCCAATGCAGCGATCTAATACGCTCAGATCGGAGCACATCAATTAAGCCCCACGAGGGGAATGTCATATCAAGTAAATAAAAACAAGACAATATATGGGATTAAATGAGTTTTTGTCGAAGCTATTCGGCAATAAATCACAGCGAGATCTCAAGGAAATCAAGCCTTGGGTGGAGAAAGTAAAGGCTGTGTACAGCGAGATCGAAGCCCTCAGCGACGACGAGATCCGTGAGCGCACAGCCAAGCTACGCCAGCAGGTGCAGGACTATGTAGCTGAAGAGCGCAAGGAAGTAGAGGAGCTAAAGGCCTCGGTAGAGGGTAAAGACCTAGATGAGCGTGAGGACATTTGGCGCAAGGTAGACAAGATCGAGAAGGCCATTCTCGACAAAATGGAGGAGGCATTAGACCAGATTATGCCACAGGCTTTCGCCATCGTCAAAGATACTGCTCGTCGCTTCGCTCAGAACCCAGAGATACGAGTACGTGCCACAGAGCTAGATAGAGCTTTGGCTGTGAGCAAAGACTTTGTTCGGATCGAGGGCGATACAGCGATTTATCAGAATCATTGGCTCGCTGGTGGTAACGAGCTCACTTGGGATATGGTGCACTACGACGTACAGCTTATTGGAGGTACGGTACTGCACAAGGGTAAGATTGCCGAGATGGCTACAGGGGAAGGTAAGACACTTGTGGCAACACTGCCAGTATTCCTCAATGCCCTTACGGGGAATGGAGTACATGTAGTGACGGTAAACGACTACCTCTCCAAGCGAGATAGCGAATGGATGGGACCTCTGTATATGTTCCACGGTCTGACTGTAGACTGCATTGACAAGCATCGTCCCAATACACCAGAGCGTCGTGCTGCATATAACGCCGACATCACTTTCGGTACTAATAACGAATTTGGCTTCGACTATCTGCGTGACAACATGGCGACTAGCCCAGAGGATCTGGTACAGCGCAAGCATAACTACGCCATCGTCGATGAGGTGGACTCCGTCTTGATTGACGATGCCCGTACGCCGCTCATCATCTCTGGTCCTGTGGCTCGTGGTGATGATCAGCTTTTCGAGCAGTTCCTCCCCAACGTAGAGCAGGTAGTAGATGCACAGCGCAAGCTAGCCCAGCAACTCCTTATTGATGCCAAGAAGAAAATTGCCAGCGAAGACAAGAAAGAGCAGGAGGAAGGCTTCCTATTACTCTTCCGCACCTTCAAGGGCTTACCAAAGAATAAGGCTCTCATCAAGTACTTGAGTGAACCCGGCATCAAGGCTGGTATGCTCAAGACCGAGGAGTACTACATTCAGGACAATATGCGCAATATGCCGATTGTAACGGATGAACTTTACTTCGTGATTGATGAGAAGCATAATAGTATTGAGCTAACGGACAAGGGTATTGACCTGCTGACTCGAGGTACAGACGATACACAATTCTTCGTCCTGCCAGACATCGCCTCGCGCCTAGCAGAGCTCGAGGAGCAAGGGCTAAGCACCGAAGAGATGGCCGAGCGTAAGGAAGCTCTACTGGCCGACTACTCAATCAAGAGCGAACGTGTACACACGGTCAATCAGCTCCTCAAGGCCTATGCTCTGTTTGAGAAGAACGACCAGTATGTGGTCATGGACAACAAGGTGATGATCGTAGACGAGCAGACAGGCCGTATCATGGACGGCCGTCGCTACTCTGACGGGTTACACCAAGCGATCGAAGCCAAGGAGCGTGTGAAGGTTGAGGCCGCGACGCAGACTTTCGCCACTATTACCCTGCAGAACTATTTCCGTATGTACCACAAGCTCGCAGGTATGACAGGTACTGCTGAGACAGAGGCTGGAGAGCTTTGGGATATCTACAAGCTAGATGTGGTGGTGATCCCAACCAACCGTCCTATCGCTCGCCAAGACCTCAACGACCGCATCTACAAGACTGCACGTGAGAAGTACGCCGCCGTCATTGAGGAGGTTGTACACATGGTCGAGCAGAAGCGTCCCGTACTTGTAGGTACGACATCGGTCGAGATCTCCGAGTTGCTCAGCAAGATGCTTACGCTACGCAAAATTCCTCACAACGTACTTAACGCTAAACTACACCAGAAGGAAGCTGAGATCGTTGCTCTAGCTGGTCAGCCCGGAGTAGTAACTATTGCGACCAATATGGCTGGTCGTGGTACGGACATTAAGCTCCCCGCTGCAGTTAAGGAAGCTGGAGGTTTGGCCATCATCGGTACCGAGCGTCACGAATCTCGTCGTGTAGACCGTCAGCTACGTGGTCGTTCTGGTCGTCAGGGAGATCCCGGTAGCTCTGTCTTCTACGTATCTCTAGAGGACCATCTGATGCGTTTGTTTGCTTCGGACCGTTTGGCTACTATGATGGATCGCCTCGGTCTAGAGGAAGGCGAGATGCTTGAGCACAAGATGCTGACCTCTGCTGTAGAGCGTGCGCAGAAGAAGGTTGAGGAGAATAACTTCGGCATTCGCAAGCGTCTGCTTGAGTACGATGACGTGATGAATTCGCAGCGTGAAGTGATCTACGGCCGTCGTCGCCATGCTCTAATGGGTGAGCGCATCGAGATGGATGTGATGAATACGCTCTATGATGCAGGTCGATCAATCATCGATACGCATCTTGAGACACAGGACTATCAGTCCTTCAGTGTAGACCTCATGCGTTATATGGCGATCGAAGCCCCATTTAAGGAAGAGGATTTCCGCCGTGGTCGTGCCGAAGCACTTGCGGAGCAACTCTATGATGCTGTCAGTGAGGCATTCGCTCGTAAGACACGAGCTATTGCAGAGAAAGCAGACCCAGTACTGCAGCAAGTCTTCGCCGAAGCGGGCCATGTCTACGAGCGCATTCAGATTCCTCTCACAGACGGACGTATGTTCTACAATGTGAGCTGCAACCTCAAGGAAGCAGCCGAAACGCACGGAGCTTGTATCGCCAAGGAGTTTGAGAAGGTACTCGTGCTACACATGATTGACGAGGCATGGAAGGAACATCTCAGAGAAATGGACGAACTGCGCAACTCTGTGCAGAACGCCAGCTACGAAAATAAGGATCCGCTCTTGATCTACAAGCTCGAGAGCTATGAGTTATTCCGTAAGATGCTCGACGAGATGAATCGCAAGACCGCCTCTGTGCTGATGCGTCTGCATCTGCATGCTCCCGAGCAGCCAGCCGAGCAAGAAGCTCCTCATCACGTCGAGATTAGACAGGACGAACCAGCTCCTCGCCGTCAGCAACCTCGCTACCACGAGAGTCGCTCAGCGGAAGAGGCCGAAGCTGCACGCCGTCAGCCAGCACGCGCCGAACATAAAGTCGGGCGTAATGATGCTTGCCCCTGTGGTAGTGGTAAGAAGTTTAAGCAATGCCACGGCAGAGGTCTTTAGCCTAGAGAATGCATTTATCTAAAAAGGATGAGGTGGAACTATGGTTCTGCCTCATCCTTTTTTGTTCTCGCCCATGTCGCCTCGTCATCTTAGCTGTGTTGAGACCATTGCACGGCACTTTGCCTCTTTTCGGTTAGATGTGTTGTATATATCTTTGATTATTAATATCCTTAATATGAGACCATTGCGCAATGCACCGCCGAAAGGTTCTTGTATCTTTCTCGGTGTTTTTTGCGTGTTTGAGCGGCTTTGGGAGCCTTGAATACTATCCCCTATCCCCATCCCCGAGGGAAGTATCCCTCAGGNTGAGCGGCTTTGGGAGCCTTGAATACTATCCCCTATCCCCATCCCCGAGGGAAGTATCCCTCAGGGATGGGGATTTTACGGTTATTTGACACCTTCAAGCACAAGCAGCCAAATAAGCACAAAATGCCCGACCTTGTGAGCAATGGGCCACAAGGTCGGGGTAAAGGGGGAGGATACCCAAGTTGAAAAACACAGCCTCAAGCAGCAAAAAATGACTCTAGAGAACTGAAGCAGCGAAGGGGCTCATTGCGCAATAGTCTCACTAGGGGAGAGGTGCGTCAAAGAGATCAGGTGCCGTGTAGCGCTTTCTAGGGGTGGAATACGCAGTCTGGTGTTTTTGTCTAGTTGTTGAGATGTGTTCCCATCAACATGCTGAAATCTGAGCTAAAATCTAAAATGGCAGTGCGCCACAACACGCAAACAACGCAGCAGTTTGCTATGACGCACCACCATCGGGATAATATGGCTGAGATACTAGAGATTTCGGTAGAACCTCTGTCTTAGTGTAAGTGCTCGATCGAGCTTCACAGCTCTCCACGAGCGATTGCCTCCATGACGAGTGATGCGGGTTTGCCTTGCATCAAGCAGGCCTTCATATAGTCCATATAGGGGGCTACGTGTTCCCAAAACTGATAGTAACCAGCGCAGAGATAGTTGTGTCCCGCCTCGCCATCTCGGCTATTTGCGAAGCGATTTTTGGGGCACTCCCCATTGCAGGCGAATAGGTATAGGCACGTTCGGCACTGCTCTGTCAGCCCCTCTTGTTTGGCTCTACCGAAGCGTAGCTGCTCCTCGCTGCTCATCATTTGCCCGAGAGAGCCCTCAAGCACGTTGCCTAGATGATAGCGTGGGTAGACGTAGTGGTCGCAGCTATATACATCGCCCGTATGCTCAATAACTCCAGCATGGCCGCAGGCAGGGGCCAACGTACAGACTCCGGGGGCTACACCTAGCCACCCAGCGAGTGTAGCGTCGAACATCTGCACGAAGATCTGACCCACATCTCGTCTGACCCATTGGTCGAAAACACCCGTCGTGAAGTCGCCCCACTGCTCGGGTAGCACGCTGTATGGTGCTAGCTCTATCTCGCCGCTATCGTGCATCAAGCGCTGCTCAATCTCTCGATGAATGAAAGGCGCCTCTACCTGCTGGTAGGCCTTAGCGCCACGGCGAATGCGCTCGACAATGGGGGTAAATTGAATGAACTGAGCTCCCGTCTGGCGTAGGAACTGGTAGTAGCGATCGGGTTCGTCGGCATTGAAGCGATTGACCGTCGAGAGAATATTAAACTCCACGCCCATGCGCTGCATCAGCTCAATGCCACGCATCACACGAGCGAAGCTAGGCGCTCCTCCTTGCGTACGGCGGTAGCGGTCGTGCTGCTCCTCTGTCCCGTCGAGGGATATCCCGATAAGGAAGTTGTGCTCAACGAAGAAGCGGCACCATGCCTCGTTGAGCAAGATGCCATTGGTCTGTAACGTATTCTCTACCCTACGGCCTCGGGCGTAGAAGCGTTGTAGATCAATGGCTTTTTGGTAGTACGAGATCGGGCAGAGCAGAGCCTCACCTCCGTGCCAAGTGAAGACAATTGTCTGACCTTGAGGCTGAGCCTCGATATACTGTTTGATGAACTCCTCCAGCACTTCGTCGCTCATGCGGGAGAGTTTTTGGGGTGCCTTTTGTGGCGTGAAGAGCTCCTCCTTCTGTAAGTAATAGCAGTAGTCGCAGCGCATATTGCACGAAGCCCCCGGAGCCTTGCTCATGATGTGGAAAGGTTTTGCCCACGGCGAAATCGTCTGTGCACTCATTGAGCGGCCTCCGTCCACGCTTGCATCTGTATCAACTCTGTTTCGGGGAAGTGTTTGGCTAGATACTTCTTCAGATAGCAGAGCGTATCTTCCTCAATCAGTTCATCTACTTTGGGGTATCTGTTGTAGATCAGATAGGTCACTTCGATGCCTCTAGATTGGCAAACCTCTAGGCTCAGGAGCGTATGGTTGATGCTCCCGAGGCGACCACTAGTCACCAGAGCTATTGGGTAGCCTCGCTCCTTGACGAAGTCAATGGTTAGATAGTCTTCGGTGATCGGTACCATCAGTCCGCCTGCCCCCTCGAGCAGTACAAGCTCGTAACCATACTCACCGAGTAGGCGCTCTGTCGCCTTGTCGATCACGGTGAGGTCAATCTCCCGATTGTCTAGACGAGCCGCAAGATGTGGCGAGGCTGGATAGCTGAAGATGATGGGGGCGGTCGCTCCACTCTCATCGGCAGCCAGCCACCCCTCTCCAAGTAGTCGGCGGTGTAGCTCGATATCCTCCGAGCGATCATCGTTGCCCGTCTGTATCATCTTTTGGGTAATGGCTCTCACTCCTCGGTCGGAGTAGAGTTTTTTGAGCAGAGCTGTTCCGTAGCTCTTGCCGATATTGGTGTCGATGCCGCTGACGAATAGTACTTTTCTTTGCATAGTTCTCTCCACGGATGTCGATTAACTCATGAGCTGCGCCGTGCCGTGTACACGAGATACCATCATCAAAGATCTGTTGTTGCGCAGCAGAACTTGACTGATACGGTCAAGCTCCGAGAGCTGATGTACCATTAGGGTTACGTGCCCCTCGAAGATACCGTCCTTGGCGCATATATTGATGCTGGTGATATTGACCTTGAACTCCTCTAGTAGTGTCTGAGTGATCGAGTGCAAGATGCCCGCCGAGTCCACTCCCTTGACCGATAGCGTTGCCTCGAAGAGTGACTCGTGATGCTCGCCCCACTCTGTGGAAACGAGTCTATCGCCCTGACTGCTCTTGATGCGCATGGCTCTCTGGCAAGATTTGTCATGCACCTCGACGATATTCTTGTCCGAAACGATGCCGAGAACATCATCACCCGGTATTGGGTGGCAGCACAGAGCTACTCGATAGTTCAGGCGTCCCTCCGTCTCCTCTAGTATATACGTGCTTTTTCTGTCTATCACGCCAGAGGAGGTAGGCTCGTTGGTCTGGCGCTTAGCCTTGGCGGCTTTGCGAGCTGCCGTAGTACTCTGGTTTTTTACCCCAAAGAGCGAGAGGAAACGCGAGATATAGTTCGGTGCCTCTGGCTCATCTTTCATGATTAGGCGGGTATCTTCGTCCAGATTAACCTCACCAACGCCCACGGCGTGGAAGAAGTCATCTTTCTTCTCATAGCCATACGAGTGAGAGAGCCGATCAATCTTGGAGGCTGTCACCGTATCCCCTCTGTCATGGAAGAGTTCTGTGACCATCTCTTCGCCTCGCTGTGTCCCTTCTCTCCTCTGTCGGCGCAGGGCTTCTTCAATCTTATACTTGGCTCGTGCCGTCGCTACGAACTCTAGCCACTCCTTGGCTGGTCGGGTGCTTTGGCTATCGAGGATCTCTACTTGGTCACCTGTGTTGAGGCGTGTGGAGATGGGTTTGACGTGATGATTGACTTTCGCCCCGATACATCGATCGCCTAGGTCGGAGTGAATGGCATATGCAAAGTCTAGTACCGTCGCATTGGCTGGCAGGCTTAGGCTACGGCCCTTGGGCGTGAAGACCAAAATATCTTGCGTGTTGAGGCTGAGCTTGAGATTGTCAAGGAAGTCCATGGCACTTGGCGTAGGTACTTGCAGGACTTCTCGTATGGTGTCTAGCCACTGCTCTAGCTCCCGATCCTCCTCTACCTGAGTTCCCTTGTAACGCCAGTGAGCCGCCACTCCTTGCTCTGCTATATCATCCATACGTTTGCTACGGATCTGAACCTCTATCCAGCGACCGTCTGGCCCCATGAAGGTAGAGTGTAGTGCCTGATAGCCGTTGGCCTTGGGGTTGGAGAGCCAGTCCCTCAGCCGATCTGGGTGAGTACGGTAGATGTCGGTGATAGCAGTGTAGATATCCCAGCAGCGGTTCTTCTCGGGGTAGCCGTCGGAGCTATCGAAAACGATACGCACGGCGAATAGGTCATACACTTCCTCGAAGGGAACTCCCTTCTCCTGCATCTTGCGCCAGATCGAGTAGTTGCTCTTGGTGCGGGTCTTGATGTCGAAAACGATGCCTTTCTTCAGTAGCGAGGAGATGATTGGAGCGGAGAATCGCTCGAATAGGTCTTGTCGCCCGGCCTCGCTAGCTGCTACTTTCTCGCTGATGTAGGCGTAGCGATCTGGTTGCTCGTAGCGGAAGCTCAGGTCCTCCAGCTCGGTTTTGATAGAGAAGAGTCCGAAGCGATGTGCTAGTGGAGCATAGACATAGAGTGTTTCGCCGATGATCTTGTATTGCTTGGCGGGGAGCATTGAGCCCAGTGTGCGCATATTATGCAGACGGTCGGCTATCTTGATGAGGATCACACGGGCATCATTGCTCATCGTGAGCAGTAGCTTGCGGTAGTTCTCTGCTTGTATCGACTCGGTGGCTTGGAAGTTCTCTCCCGATATTTTGGTTAGTCCGTCTACGATACGTGCTATATTGTCCCCAAAGCGAGTGCGTATATCCTCGACTGTGTACTCTGTGTCCTCTACCACATCATGTAGCAGGGCACAGCAAATCGAGGTAGAGCCTAGCCCCATCTCCTCGCAGATGATGCGTGCTACGGAGATAGGGTGTAGGATATAGGGCTCTCCACTACGACGCCTCACACCTCCGTGGGCAAGGCGAGCTAGGGTGAAGGCCCTGTTGATGATGTCTACCTTCTTGCGGTGATTACTCGCAAGGTAAATATCTAGGAGGGCTTTGTACTCCTCCTCTATCCGCATCTCCTCCTCGGGGGAGAATACGGGTTCGTAGGTATCGGTGACCATGACGGACTGATATTAGAGGTTACTAGACGAGGCTATATTTGGCTGAAAAGGTAAGCATTGTAGGCGATGAAGCAAGCGAATAGGATACCTCCCTCTAGGCGTGTAATGGTACGCTGCCCAAAGAATATGCCGAAGACGTAGAGTAGAATACTCGAGAGCACCATGACGAGGAAGTCCACGACCGTGACGCCCGACATTTTGATCGGTGTTACGGTGGCAGTAGTGCCGAGGATAAACAAGATATTGAAGAGCCCTGAGCCGACTACGTTGCCCACGGCAAGCTCGGGTTCTTTTTTCAACGCAGCCACGACCGAGGTGGCAAGCTCTGGCAGAGATGTCCCCATAGCCACAAGGGTTAGACCGATGAATGCCTCGCTAACACCGAAGCTGCGAGCAATGGACGACGAAGAAGAAACGAAGAGATCCCCACCGAAGATGAGTCCTGCGAGTCCTCCTATGATGAGAGCGATGAGTAGCCACATTGGTTTACGCTTCTTGCTTGGGTCGCTCTCCTGCTCAATCTCACCAGCAGACTTAGCTATAGAGAATGTATAGGTCAGGAATATCAAGAAAAAGCCTAGTAGTGCTAGTCCCTCGCTTCTGCTGAGGAAGTTTTCTTGACCAATCAAGCCACTAAATAGGGTATCCCAAGCAATCACGGCGAAGACACACGAAGCCAAGATGAGCAGAGGTATTTCTTTGCGCACAGTGCTGGCAGTGATGCTTAGTGGCGTCACCAGAGCCGTGATACCTACGATGGCTAGGATATTGAAGATGTTGCTCCCAACCACATTGCCGATAGCGATGTCTGCGCTACCCTTGAGCGCAGAGGTCAAGCTAACTACGAACTCGGGGGCTGAAGTCCCGAAGGCTACTACGGTAAGGCCTACCATAAGCGGACTAAGCCCCATACGCCTTGCTAGAGCTGCGGCGCCGTCCGTTAGCGAATTGGCACCACCAATAATCAATACGATACCTAGGACAAAAAATAGTAAGTCAATTATCATAAATAGAGTTTTTAAGCCTTATCAACCATTACGTGGCGTGTCAGAAAAATTACACAGAGAAGATCTTTCGCTCGAGCATTAGGACACGAACAATTTTATACGGATTCACTCCTTGAGCAATCCTCCCCTTGAGTAACAAAAGTAAGCCACTAGTCGATAATAAGCAAATATTGTTCTATCATAATTTGAGGAATATCGGGCCCCGTTGTTCCGTTGCCTGAATTTATATTTTAGACCAATTTTCAGAATGTTGGTGGGGAAGTATTCGTTGCTTAGACGAAAAAGTATAGGCCTCATATTTGCCCTCTAGGAGGCGCTACATGGCGACGGACTGCGCTGGTGTACTTCGACTCAGCCTAGTGAAAACAGTCGCTTAAAACGCTTGTTTTGTAAGTCGCTGTTCTCTATGTGTATAGATTCTTCTCTTAGCCGATTTTATAGATTTAGGGGCTTATTGTTTGCCATTCCTTCCCATCAATTCTCTCAGATTGGTGCACACATCTTGGTAGATGAGCCCATAGAAACGAAAAAGTCTTCCCTTCGATTTGGCCGAAGATGTAGGTAAAATGCTCCAAACTGGCCCTTGGAGAGGGTTTGTCTTGAGGATAGTTTGTTTGCACTTTTTTGCTTATTTCGATCAAGAATGACCTTGCCGAGATGATCAGCACACCGATCAGAGATACCCTTCTCGTGACTAGTTAAGAGAGCTCGGTAGGTGTGCTGATGGCACTGTTATGGCATAGATAATACCGGGACTTCATCAGGAATTTGAGTAAATATGCTCTCTCTTATCTATGATAAACCTAAAAAGCAAGGACTCTAAGAGGCTGTATAGCTTAATGTATGTGCTATTTAGAAATGATTTATGACTGATAATTAGCGGGTTAATTGTTTAATTGTAAAATCAATGGTTTTTCATTACTTTTGCGCAAACTAATAGACTGCGTATAAAGTCTGTTCTAGAGGCGCTTAGTTGATAGGAGGATCATAATCGGGGTAATGAGCTTCAAGATCGAGCCACGTAGATAGAAGTTCAAAGTCTTGGAAAAAGTATTTTTAGACTAGAGAAGCTCAGCTGTGAAGAAGAAGGCAATTTTAGGGGTAGGTTTCACCCTGTTACTCGTCTTTATTGTCCTGTTTGGATTGCAGTACACCTATTATCAGCGTGTCATCAGCATCCGAAAGGAGCAGACGCGTCAGATGGCCAAGGATGCGCTTGCCGAGGTCGCTGGGGATATTGAGCTACGTGAGCTAATCCGCTACCTAAACCTAGAGCTCAACGCATCGGTCATGCAGGGTCAGATACCCTCTCCAATACATCTGCCTTATAGACACCAGCAAGAGAAGAAGGCGACGCTGACGGGGATACAAGCCATAGATGGCAATTCCAGCGAAACATTTGAAGACTCGGAGCTGCCAGCCATTAGCAATCGCATGATGCAGACCTATCTTATGCGCCGAGATCATCTAGACGAGTATATGCTCAGGCATCTCTACGAAGAGTACTCCTACGATAGCATTCCTCAGCTCATCAACCCCCGCTTCATGACCCAGCAGCTACGCACACGACTCGATAGCAAAGGTGTCTGCGAGGCTTACAACATCATGCTCTGTGACGCCAAGGGGCGCAAGCTCTACGAGTTTACACAGCCGGGTATGCTACAGAAGGATCGTAATAACGAAGATGTGGTGATTCAGCGCCTCTTTGTCAAGCAGAGTAACCCAAACCAGATGACCCCATTCCTGCGCTTGACCCTAGACTTTAGTCCGAGTCGTAGTGAGATGCTGAGCTTTGCGCTCCCCGGGCTTATCTCTACCATTTTCGTTTTGATATTGGGAGGCTTCGTGATTACGATACTGGTAAGGCATCTATCCTTCCAGAGCATGAAGACGAGCTTCATCAACAATATGACGCACGAGCTCAAGACTCCCGTTAGCTCTATCAAGCTAGCCTCTGGGCGTCTGCGTGATAGAGATGTCATAGAGCAGCCAGAGAAGCGCTCCAAGTTCATCTCTATCATTGAGCACGAGACGGGGCGTATGCAGCTGCTTATCGATAAGGTGTTGCAGTTCTCCGTGCTCGACGGTAAAACTAACCCAATGCCTCTGCGCGAGCTAGAGCTCAACGAGATTTTGCTCCCCGTGGCCGAGATCTATACGGCTCATGCGCAGAACAAAGGAGGCGATCTGACCCTCGATTTGGAGGCCTACGATACATGGATTAAGGCCAATAAGGTACACCTGACCAACGTTATCTTCAACCTGCTCGACAACTCGGTCAAGTATGCTCACCCCGATAGACCTCTACAGCTTAGGCTGGCTACCGAGAATGTAGAGTCCTACATCAAGATCGTGGTCGAGGATAACGGTATCGGTATCCCCAAGGATAGCCTCAAGAAGGTCTTCGAGCGGTACTATCGTGTCCCCACGGGGCATAGGCACGACGTCAAAGGTTTTGGGTTGGGCTTGGCCTATGTGGCTTCCGTCATCAAGCAGTTTGACGGGCGGATCTATGCAGAGAGTAAGCCAGAGGGTGGCACACGCATTGTGATTAAACTCCCTGTGAGCCAAGGGAGCTATATGAGCCAATAGAGTTAAGTAGTTTAGTTACGGATATTTCAATAAATTAATTATAGGGTAAACTTATGGGAAATCAACTGAGAATTCTTCTCTGCGAGGACGAGGAGAATATAGGTAACATCTTAGTAGAACTTCTAGAGAAGAACAACTTCGAGGTAGATCATTGTCGTGACGGTCAGCAGGGTTGGGAACACTTCCAGCAGAAGGAGTACGACCTATGCTTGCTAGACGTCATGATGCCTCAGAAAGACGGTATGACGCTCGCCAGAGAGATCCGTGGTGTCAATAAGGCTATGCCAATCATCTTCTTGACAGCTATGGGTATGCGTGAGAATATCCTCGAGGGCTTCCACGCTGGAGCTGACGACTATATCACCAAGCCATTCAATATGGAGGAGCTTGTGTTGCGTATCGAGGCCTTGCTTCGTCGTGCTGGCACCCTCTCTAGGGATATGAATGAGCCACAAGAGGTGTATCAGCTTGGTAAATACAGCTTCAATACCACCACACAGCAGCTTTGCCTCGGTGAGCATATCATTCGCCTAACCACCAAGGAGAGCGAGCTACTGACCCTGCTCTGCCAGTTTGCCAATAAGACCCTCGAGCGTAGCCATGCCCTCAGAGAGATTTGGGGCATCACAGAAACTCAGGTAGATCCCGAGCATGCTTTCTCCCAGCGTAGTATGGACGTTTATGTAACTAAGCTACGCCGTATGCTAGACCTTGATCCGACCATTGAGATCAAGAACGTACACGGTAAGGGCTACAAGCTCGTAGTGCCTCCTGTCCGCAAGCGTAAATAATCATTTGAGTACCTATTGAGTAGGACTGTGATAGTGACTAGAACCAGTTGCTACCTCAGTCCTATTTTCTTTTCATCAACTAATTATATAGGATTATGAAAAAGTCTATGCTGATCCTTACAGGTGTGCTTACCCTATCGGGCCTGAGCGCACAGGAGTACAAGACACTCCAGAAGACAGATCCTGCCGGCTACAAGTACGAGGAGGTCACCGACGACCCCACGCACACCCGTGTCTACACGCTGGAGAATGGCCTAACCGTGTATCTTAGCCGCAACCCCAAGACACCACGTATCCAGACCTACATTCCGGTGCGTGCTGGCTCCAACCATGACCCAGCCGACAACACAGGGCTGGCACACTATCTAGAGCACATGCTCTTCAAAGGCACCAGTCGTTTGGGCGCCCTCAACTGGGAGAAAGAGCGTGTCGAGCTGAAGAAGATTAGCGATCTCTACGAGCAGCACAAAGCTAGTAGCGATAGCCTAGAGCGCCGTCGCCTCTATCATCAGATCGACTCGATCTCTACTATTGCTGCTGGGTATGTGTCGGCCAATGAGTACGACCGCCTAACAACCTCTATCGGAGCCCAAGGGACTAATGCCCACACTTGGGTAGAGGAAACGGTCTACAAAAACGACATTCCCGCCAATGAGCTAGAGCGCTGGCTACAGATCGAGAGCGAGCGATTTGGCGAACTGGTGCTACGCCTCTTCCATACCGAGATCGAAGCCGTCTACGAGGAATTTAATATGGGGCAGGATCGTATCAGTAGCCGTGTCTTCGAGCAGATGGGTAAGGCGCTCTTCCCAACGCACCCCTACGGACAGCAGACGACCATTGGGACGAGTGAGCACCTCAAGTCGCCCTCTCTCGAGGCCATTGAGCGTTATTTCTACAAGTACTATGTACCCAACAACTATGCTATCGTACTGGTGGGCGACCTTGAGTACGACAAGACCATTGCTCTGGTAGATAAATACTTCGGCAAGAAGCCTGCTAAGCCTCTAGAACACCCAAAGTTCGCACGTGAGCTACCCATCGCCAAGGCTCAGACCTACGATGTGTACAGCAAAGATCCCGAGTACCTCTTCCTAGCCTATCGCCTAGACGGTGGTACGGGCTCTATGGACGCTGCCTATCTGACATTGGTAGATATGATTTTGGCTAATGGTAAGGCTGGGCTGATCGACCTAGACCTCAACCAAGCACAGCAGGTGATGCAGGCTGGTTCGTCCCCAATGATTCACAAGGAATACAGCGTGCATCAGCTCTTTGGTATGCCCAAGCAGGGACAGACTCTAGAGCAGGTACGTGAGCTACTATTGGCACAGATTGAGCGGATCAAGCAAGGGGACTTCCCTGAGTGGCTCATCGAAGCTACGATCAACGACCTTGAGCTACAGAAGATCCGTGCCACGACCGAGCCCAACGATGTAGCCACTGAGCACTATACAGCCTTCATACATGGGCAGAAGTGGGGAGATCGCCTCAAGTTCATCGAAAATCTGCGCAAGATCAAGAAGGCCGATCTCGTCGAGTTCGTCAAGAAGCACTACGCAGACAACCATATCACCGTCTACAAGCGTATCGGAGAGAACAAGGATCTGATCCGAGTGCAGAACCCCGGCATCACACCTCTAGAGCTGGATCGTAGCACTATGTCTACTTTCGGCAAGGAGCTACTAGCCCAGCAAGCGCCAAGGCTCAATCCGCTCTACATCGACTATCAGAAGGAAATCAAGCGTACCCAGATTGGCAAGCAGACCATCGAGTATATCATTAACCCAGACAATGACCTCTTTGAGCTGACTTACCTATTCGATATGGGGCAGTACAACGATAAGAAGCTTGACCTAGCCATTCAGTACCTTGGGCTAATCGGGACAGATAAGCTCACACCTCAGCAGATTCGCCAAGAGTTCTATAAACTAGGTGTTAGCTATTCGGTACGCTCTATGGGTGAACGCATGCAGATTACCCTCACGGGGCTCAAGCGCAATATGGAGGCAGGTATTCGCCTGCTTGAGGATCTGCTGCGTGGTGCTAAGCCCGATCAGGCTATTTTAGACGAACACATCGCTCAGACGATCAAGGCACGTGAGGATAATAAGAAGAGTAGCCAAGCCATTTTCCGTGCAGAAGTAAACTATGCGATGTACGGAGAGCATTCGCCTCAGAGGGATATTATCCCCACTCGTGAGCTCAAACAGATCAAAGCTGCCGAGCTAACCAATCTGATTAAAGGGCTTATGGACTATAAGCATCGTGTGTTCTACTACGGCAATGACGTCGAGGGCATCAAGAAATCCCTCAAGCGTAACCATAAGTTTGGCACTAAGGATTATCCCAAGGCTACCGTCTACCAGCAGCAGCCCACAGGCGGCAAGATTTACTATGCCGACTATGATATGGTGCAGGCGCAGATGATGATGCTTCGCCGAGTGGCTAAGTACGATGCCAAGGAGATGGCGCTCTCATCTATGTTCAATGCCTACTTCGGTGGGGGTATGTCGTCTATCGTCTTTCAAGAGATTCGTGAGGCTAAGAGCTTGGCTTACTCTGCATACGCCTATTATGGCGGAGCTAGGAAGCTCGGCGACTACAATTACATACAGGCATTCATTGGTACGCAGGCTAATAAACTTACCGAAGCCTTCAATGCCATGGAAGGCCTAGTGCAGAATATGCCCGAGGCGGAGAAGAACTTCGAGACAGCCAAAGAATCTGTACTGCGAGATATCGAGAGCGAACGCATCACTCGTCAAGACATATTCTGGCAATACGAGTCGCTCAAACGTCTAGGTATCCCCAACGATATGCGCCGCCAAGTCTATGAAGAGGTCAAGAAGATGACGCTAGCTGATCTAGTTGCCTTCTTCAATAAGTCCATTAAGGGCAGCGACTACACCTATGTGCTTATCGGTCGTGAGTCCGATCTACCCCTAGACTTTATGAAGAAGTATGGACAGATCCAGAAGTTAGACGTAGACCATCTCTTCAATGACAAGCAGGACTAAGCCGCTTGTCCACGACATAGCTAGATAAATGTCAGAGGCTACTTCTCTACTATGAGAGGTGGCCTCTGCTTCTTTCGGATCCATGGAGTAGTCACTGGGCAACTATATATACGGAGATCCTGTTATATTTGTAAAACTATTCGATAATTAACGAAGATATGAACAATCAAAATTATTATCCAGAAGGATCTCGCTCGGGAGGTTATATCTACGAGCAAGATGTTGCTGTGGTACAGCGCTCACTGATCCAGCGTGTGTTTCTATGGATGACTATGGGGCTCTCAATCACGGGGCTTACAGCGATGCTGACTTATAGCAGCTCGCTCTTCTACGAGTTGATGAGCAATAGCATCCTCTTTTGGGGGCTGATGCTCGCCGAGTTGGGTATCGTTTTTTACCTTAGCTCACGTGTGATGAAGATGAGCTTCATGACCGCCACGATACTCTTTGCCGCCTATTCTATACTCAATGGCGTGACGCTTAGCCTCATCTTTGCCGCCTATACGATGCAGTCTATCGCCACGACTTTCTTCGTCACTGCTGGGACATTTGCTGCTATGGCCTTTGTGGGGTATGTAACTAAGCGAGATCTATCCAAGATGGGTAGTATCTTGATGATGGCGCTCATAGGTCTGATTATCGCTACGGTCGTCAATATCTTCCTCAAGAACTCTATGTTTGAGCTCGTTATTTCGGGTATCGGTGTGCTTATCTTCACGGGTCTGACCGCCTACGATACACAGAAGATCAAGCTGATGCTCCATCAAGCAGAGAGCGAAGAGGTCGCCAAAAAGCTTTCGGTAATCGGTGCGCTAACGCTGTACCTAGACTTCATCAACCTCTTCCTATATCTGCTCCGCTTCCTAGGCTCACGCAACGAGTAGTAGCATCTGCTAGACCATTGCACAATGGACCCCTTCGTTACCTCAGTTCTCTGGAGTCGTGTTTTTGCTGCTTGAGGCTGTGTTTTTCAACTTGGGTATCCTCCCCCTTTACCCCGACCTTGTGAGCAAAGAGCCACAAGGTCGGGCATTTTGTGCTTATTTGACACCTTCAAGCACAAGCAGCCCTGGCATACGTTTGAGATTGTACGCCATAGCTTCAAGGATATTCTGTGTATGCGTTCGCTCTAACCCTC
>NZ_JRAR01000081.1:0-382 GCF_000768935.1 Porphyromonas sp. COT-290 OH860
TACCTCGCCAATCAACGCAAGCATTGATTTGGCGGAGAAAGGAGTGCTTCATCCGGTCGCGACGAACCTGAGTATATACTTGTAGGAAGCTCGGAGCTTGTTCCGTTGGTTTGGTTGCCATGTCGATACAATTAATTACATATTAAAGATAGTAATAATCAGAGATATATACGACGTTTCTAACCGAAAAGCGGCAAAATGCCGTGCAACGGTCTCATTATCGGTATGGGTATAAGAAACACGTGCTTACCGATGAGCAAGGCTTGGTGGAAGCCCTGATTACAACCCCCGCTAATTGTGCAGATACGGTTGCTTTGCCCGCCTTAATCGAGCAGTCCGAGTTGTCATCAGGGGTAAGTGTACTAGCCGACAAAGGCTATTG
>NZ_JRAR01000082.1:0-70667 GCF_000768935.1 Porphyromonas sp. COT-290 OH860
ACCCCCGCTAATTGTGCAGATACGGTTGCTTTGCCCGCCTTAATCGAGCAGTCCGAGTTGTCATCAGGGGTAAGTGTACTAGCCGACAAAGGCTATTGCAGCAAAAAGAATTCGGAGTACTTGGCTGGTCGTGGCTTGGTGGACGGCATTATGCTCAAGGCTATTCGTGGGAAGACTCTTAGCGAGAGTCAGAAGGCATTCAACCGTGTGATCAGTAAGACAAGGTGCTTGATAGAACGCACCTTTGGCAGTATTCGTCGGTGGTTCTTGGGGGGACGCTGTCGCTACCGAGGGTTAGAGCGAACGCATACACAGAATATCCTTGAAGCTATGGCGTACAATCTCAAACGTATGCCAGGGCTGCTTGTAATTGAAGGTGTCAAATAACCGTAAAATCCCCATCCCTGAGGGAAATATCCCTCAGGGATGGGGATAGGGGGATAGTATTCAAGGCTCCCCAAGCGGCTCAAACACTCAAAAAACANACCGTAAAATCCCCATCCCTGAGGGAAATATCCCTCAGGGATGGGGATAGGGGGATAGTATTCAAGGCTCCCCAAGCGGCTCAAACACTCAAAAAACATCGAGAAAGATACAAGAAACTTTGAGCGGTGCATTGCGCAATAGTCTCAATTATACCAATTAAGGCACACGCCAGCAAGACGGATAAATAAACAATTATATATTCAAAGTACTTAGACTGCATCTTTATTCATTTTTGTGAGGTTATTCCTGACTCTTTGTCTCTATCGTATCCAATTTTATGGCTTGAGCCGCCTTGTTTTTCTTTTCATCGACCACCTTTGCATAGATTTGCGTTGTCTTCACATTCGTGTGTCCCAGCATCTTACTTACGGTATAAATATCTGTACCGCTGGCAAGCTGCAGAGTCGCGTAGGAGTGGCGGAAGCAATGAAAGCTTATGGACTTTTTGATGCCTGCAGCCTCTATCCAACGCTTTAGGGGTTTAGAAATCCATGACGGATTAGGCAGGTCTTCAAAAACCAATTGTTCTGGCAATCTTCGTTCTCCACATAGTTGTAAGGCTTGTTCCGAAATAGGCATATACTCCACTCCCTTGGTTTTCTTTTGAGTGAAATGTAACCTCGGCTGCTCTCCATCCATGTTGATCTCTTTCCACTTTAGTTTCTGAATATCACAGTGGCGTAATCCTGTCAGAGCAGAGAAAAGAGCTGCCCGTTTCATCACCTCACGATCACAAGGGGTTGAAGCAAGCGTATTTAACTCCTCTACGGTAAGGTATTCACGGCGAGACTCCTGTTCCTGAATACCTTTTATTTTGGCGGATATATCAACGGTTAGGTAACCATCTATAAATGCCTGTTTAAGAGCTGCCTTGAAAATAGAAAAATAAGTGGATGCCGTATTGTGAGAAATAGTACCACATTTATTCCCTCCACGAGGAGCTGTCAAAAGGAAACGTTTGTACTCTTCGGCAAAAGCATTGTCGATTTTGAAAAACGGCAAATTTTCTCCCGCATACATTTTAAGAAAATCCAGAGCTCTCTTCCAATTGACAAGAATAGAAGTGGAGCTGTTTTTGTGTCGTTTATACATCGCCTCTCGAAAATAAGCAATGAAATTTTGTTGTAAACGTTCCTTTTGCTCCGCCTGTGCCGTATCTGCATCGCTGTACAAATCGGCATTATCGTATTCTCTTTGACGGAGCTTTCGCACCTCATCGGCATAGATACAAGCTTCTTGATCGACCTCGCTTTTGCACTGTATTACTCCATTCAAATCTCGCTTGGGTTTGTACGATTTGCTCGAAGATGTTGTGCGTGCAGTCCGAGTTTTATCCCAGACTACGGTAGTTACTATGCGGTTAAGATACTCACGGACACGTTGTGGCTCGGATTTACCCGCAGTATAGACTGGATAACTCTCAATGTAGAGATACCACTCATTTCTATACGCACTCTTGCGAAGTCGCACAGTTACTTTCGTATTATGTAATTCTTTTCTCATGTATATCTAAGGTTATTTGTACAGTTGGTCTATCTCTGACTTTGGGGCATAGACATAATTGCCAATCTGCCTTATGGGAATGGAAAATTTCCTGATATGCTTATATACTGTCCCTTCCGTAACACCAAACTTGGCTGTTATTTCACCGATCGTGTAACAATACTCTGGCTCAAGGTTGTAAAGTTTAGCCTTATTTCTTGTTCTCGGCTTTTGCTCATCAATAGGCCTCAGATTGAAGTTGCGTTCTAAATCCTCTTTACAGATGCGAGTCATCCTTTTGCCCAAGTTATAACTTCGGAGAGCCTTACTTCTAACAAGTCGGTATAGCGTATCTCTGCAAACGTCGTATAGAGCAATAGCATCGGAGATAGAGAGGTAGGGTTGATCCTTGGGAATCTTTGCGGCCTTCTCTCGCCGTAGCTCTTCTAACTTTTCCTCTCGCTTCTTTTGTGAATACGCAGACCTTGAGCATTGTATAGAACAATACCTTGATGTGATTGTCTTGGCAAGAAAGGTCTTCCCACACAATTCACACTTTCGCTCAATCTGAAATTTTGCAGCTGGCATACGCTTTTCGTATCTATCTGATAATCAAATTATGTTTTTATTTAAGTCGCACTTTATACACTAATAAGTCGCGGCACAAATATGGTACAAATATACGACTAAAATCGATATAAAAAGAGGAAAAACGAGAAACTATCAAAAATAAAAATCGCAGTAAGTAATTAACTTACTGCGATTTAATATTTATTTGATGCTCTTTTATGAGCGTAATTACTTCACTTCTTCGAAGTCGGCGTCGGTGATGTCGGAGCCTTGGGTTGAGCTACCGCCAGTCTGTGCACCGCCTGCGTTAGGCTGAGCATCGGCTGTAGCACCACCTTGTGCCTTGTACATCTCTTCCGTAGCAGCGTGGAAAGCTGTATTCAGTTCGGCTGTAGCAGTGTCAATGGCTTCGATGTTCTGATCCTTGTGCACCGTGCGGAGCTTCTCGAGAGCAGCTTCGATAGGAGCTTTCTTGTCGGCTGGGAGCTTATCGCCCAGTTCCTTAAGCTGCTTCTCGGTCTGGAAGATCGTGCTGTCGGCGTGGTTCAGCTTCTGGATGCGTTCACTCTCGCGCTTGTCGGCCTCGGCATTGGCTTCGGCTTCGGCTTTCATGCGCTTGATCTCGTCATCGCTTAGACCGCTAGAGGCTTCGATGCGGATGTTCTGCTGCTTGCCCGTTGCCTTATCTACAGCCGTTACGCTAAGGATACCGTTGGCGTCGATGTCGAATGTTACCTCGATTTGAGGCGTCTGGCGAGGAGCTGGAGCGATACCGTCGAGGTTGAAACGACCGATGCTCTTATTGTCCTTAGCCATAGAACGCTCACCCTGTAGCACGTGGATCTCTACCGATGGCTGGTTGTCTACCGCCGTGGTGAAGATCTCGCTCTTCTTCGTTGGGATCGTCGTATTGGCTTCGATGAGCTTAGTCATCACACCACCCATCGTCTCGATACCGAGTGATAGAGGCGTTACGTCTAGTAGAAGCACGTCCTTGATTTCGCCCGTGAGCACACCGCCCTGGATCGCAGCACCTACGGCTACCACTTCGTCTGGGTTCACACCCTTGCTTGGAGTCTTGCCGAAGATCTTCTCTACGATTGCTTGAATAGCTGGGATACGTGTCGAACCACCTACGAGGATGACTTCGTCAATCTCGCTCTTGCCTAGACCAGCGTCGCGCATAGCCTGCTCACATGGAGCGATACAAGCCTGAATGAGACGATCGGCTAGTTGCTCAAACTTAGCACGAGTAAGCGTGCGCACGAGGTGCTTAGGAATACCATTTACTGGCATGATGTAGGGGAGGTTAATCTCCGTAGATGTAGAGCTAGAGAGCTCAATCTTGGCCTTTTCGGCAGCTTCCTTGAGACGCTGCATAGCCATAGGATCGAGGCGCAGGTCTAGACCTTCGTCAGCCTTAAACTCATCTGCAAGCCAGTCGATGATCACGTGGTCGAAGTCGTCGCCCCCTAGGTGCGTATCACCGTTGGTTGAGCGAACCTCAAACACTCCGTCACCAAGCTCGAGGATAGAAATATCAAACGTACCACCACCGAGGTCGAAGACTGCGATCTTCATATCCTTGTCACTCTTGTCTAGGCCGTAGGCGAGCGATGCAGCTGTTGGCTCATTGACAATGCGGCGGACGTTGAGCCCTGCGATCTCACCAGCTTCTTTGGTAGCCTGACGCTGAGCGTCGTTGAAGTAAGCAGGCACTGTGATCACAGCATCTGTAACCTCTGCACCGAGATAGTCTTCGGCTGTCTTCTTCATCTTCTGCAGAATGATCGCGGAGATCTCCTGTGGTGTATACAGACGACCGTCGATGTCTACTCGAGGCGTATCGTTGTCGCCCTTAACTACCTTATAAGGTACGCGGTCTAGCTCGCCAGCTACCTGTCCGAAGGTCTCACCCATGAAGCGCTTGATCGAATAGATCGTCTTCGTTGGGTTAGTGATAGCCTGACGCTTGGCAGGATCGCCCACCTTACGCTCGCCACCCTCGATGAATGCCACAACTGATGGAGTCGTGCGCTTACCTTCGCTGTTTGCGATAACGATTGGCTCGTTACCTTCTAGTACGGATACGCAAGAGTTTGTCGTACCCAAGTCAATTCCAATGATTCTTCCCATAATACTTATATTGTTTTATTGTTATTTCTTAATGAGTTCGATGAGGAGCCTTCCGCTCGAATACTCGCTCGACAAGGAGTTAAGCAAAGCATGTGCCACGATGAGAAGTAGCCTTGATGTCTGTCATAATGACTGACAATGTGTCGGAATACAATCTTATTTCGTGTCCGAGTCTGCCAAAGATGGCTGATGAGTAGGGCTAAAAAGCATAGCACCTAACTGGATTTGTCCAGTTAGGTGCTATACCATATATAATAATGTAGAGAGATGACTGCCTACAGGCTTTGGTCAGTATAGAGTTCTACATCGTCACGTCGCTCGAAGAAGTAGCTGGAGGGGTAGGCTTGAGCCTCTGGAGCTTGGTTGATTATCTGACGCAAGATGGTGCGCTTGCTCTCGCCGACGGCGTGGAAGAGGACGCGCTTGGCCGCCATAATCGTTGGCCCCGTCATCGCGATGCGCTTCTGCCCACTTGGATGTGTCGCCACAACGTATGGGGTGGGGGTCTCGAGGAGCTTCATCTGATGTGGGAAGATAGACGACGTATGCCCATCGTCGCCAATGCCTAGGATGACGGCATCGAAGACGGGGAGCTTGCGCTCGGAGGGTAGTTGCCCTCGCACCAGCTCGGTATAGCGGATAGCCTCTTTCTCGGGGATAGCCTCGCCCATGATGCGGTGCACCTGCTCGGCGGGTATAGGGACAGAGCTAAGCATCGCCTCCTTGGTCATACCATAATTGCTCTGCTCGTCGGTCGGGGGTACACATCGCTCGTCTACCCAGTATAGATGTACATGAGCCCAGTTAATCTCCTCTCTCAGGGGCGAACTAGCCATAAGCTCAAAAAGTAGCTTAGGCGTGCTACCACCAGATATGGCTACATGTATATCGCCTTGCTGAGTGCCACGGACGAATATCTCACGAGCTAGAGCTATGGCGACCTCATGTGGTGTCGGATACTGATAAATCTTCATAGGCTTATAGCTCGCAGTAGAGCTCCGAATTGGTTAGGTTCTTACACGGGTTAGTCCAGTTGTAGCAGTCGCCATCCATGATCTCGTCACTCTGCTTAGGCCCCCAAGTGCCAGCAGGGTAGCCATACAGAGGGAAGTGCTCATCTTGCCAAGCCCTGAGGATTGGGTCGAAGAATCGCCAGCTCATCTCCACAGCATCGCTGCGAGTGAAGAGGGTCGAGTCCCCGAGCATACTGTCCTCCAAGAGGCGTGAGTAGGCATCGCCAGAGGCTAGCCCCCCGAGCTGGTCGTAGGTAAAGTTCATCGATACTTTCTTCACCTCGAAGCCTGATCCGGGGACCTTAGCCCCGAACTTGAGGACAATACCTTCGTTGGGCTGTATGCGTATGATGAGTTGATTGGGGATAGAGCGTCCGTCTGCCCCAGCAAACATCTTGTGAGGAGTTGGCTTGAAGTGGATGACAATCTCCGTTACCTTGGTCGGCATCATCTTGCCTGTACGGATATAGAATGGGACACCGTGCCATCGCCAGTTGTCAATATGGAGCTTCATCGCCACAAAGGTTTCGGTACGGCTCTCGGGATTGATTTTATCCTCCTCACGATAGCCTCTGTGGTATTCGCCTTTCCATTCACTCTCTGTGTACTGACCTCGGATTACGCTACGGCTAATATCTTCTTCGCTCATCGGACGGAAGGCTTGATAAACCTTGACTACCTCGTTGCGAAATAGGTCGGCGTTGAACTGTACAGGTGGCTCCATGGCCACAAGTGCTACAAGCTGAGAGAGGTGATTCTGTACCATATCACGCAGAGCTCCCGTTTCGTCGTAGAATCCTCCACGACTCTCAACTCCCATATTCTCTACGGCTGTGACTTCTATGCGGTCGATATAGTTCCTATTCCACAGAGGCTCAAAAATTCCATTGGCAAAGCGAAGTGCCATGATGTCTTGCACGGTTTCTTTGCCTAGGAAATGATCTATACGGTAGAGCTGGTGTTCTCTGAAGCATGAGCGGTATATCTCATTGAGCTCCTCAGCACTTTTGAGGTCGTAGCCAAAGGGTTTCTCTATGATGATGCGTCGGATAGGGCGAGGCACGCCGTCTTCGCCCCTATGGGCATTGAGGTGGCATCTGCCGTCGGGGCTATCGCACTCCTCTCTGTTGAGACCAACGGAAGCTAGGTGTAGAGGCACAACGCCGTATAGCGAGGGTGGGGTAGAGAGATAATAGATATAGTTGGCAGGGTTGTCGATCTGCTCGTCTAGCTCCTGTAGTCTACTCTTGAGCTTGGGATACTCCTCCTCTAGAGCAGGATCCATAGATAGGTAGTGGACGCTAGCGAGGAACTGCTCGGCTAGAGAGGGATCGTACTCGCCCTCGGCAAGGTATTTCTTGAGGCTCTCGTCTAGGTGAGGGCGATACGAAGCACTATCGTAGGCGGTACGTCCGAGGCCTAGCACGGCAAATCGCTTGGGTAGCTTGGCCTGCTTAAAAAGCTGATAGAGCGAGGGTATGAGCTTGCGCTTGGTCAAGTCCCCAGATGCTCCGAAGATAACCAGTATGAGGCTGTCGGGTTTGGTTGGATTATTCATTGCTCTAGCTAATTTTCTTTACTATTTAGTCAAGTATGTATATAAGCCACTTCCTACCGGTTTTGTTTACCTGTGGCTCCTTATAGAGACGAGAGCATCTTGTCCAGTAAGATAGGCATACCATACTGTCCTCGTTGCTCTTCGTCTATCAAGAGGTAGCCCCCCTCTGTAGTCCTAGGGGTGTAGCTTCTAGCCTCTGCCAGATAGAGGTTGGCGTGTAGCAACCTATGGGTAAGGCGGTGCTTGAGCGTAGCCACTGGCTTGGGATGTACAACTAGCCCTTCTAGGCCCTCAAAGAGATTGCCGCAGTCTTGAGTACTGAATATCCCTTCTAGAGTTTGTGGCTCTGGAGTTTCTACTAGGGGTAACTCGTAGAGCCCCTCCCAGATATCGCCCTTGCCCCGACGACGAATGAGTGTATAGATGGAGCCTGCCGAGTGGATACGTACCAAGAAATAGTGTAAATAACGTTCTGTTACCTTGATTTTACCCTGCTTGACGGGGAGGCTAAGCTGATTGCCCTGTCTATGAGCCACACATAACTGAGCGAAAGGGCAGGCCTGGCAGCTTGGTCTGCGTGGTGTACAGCATAGAGCACCTAGCTCAATCATCGCCTGATTATGGCGCCCCGGCTCTTCTGGGTCGAGTAGCTCTTGAGCAAGTGCTCGGAATAGTTTCTGTCCACTAGGCGTATCAATGGGTTCGTCGATGCCGAGTAGCCGACTGACTACTCGATAGACATTGCCGTCTACGGCTGCATGTGGCAGGTTGTAGGCGAAAGAGAGTACTGCTGCTTGCGTGTAGGGCCCTACACCGGGGAGGC
Organism: Porphyromonas sp. COT-290 OH860; assembly: GCF_000768935.1. Classification (NCBI taxonomy): domain Bacteria; kingdom Pseudomonadati; phylum Bacteroidota; class Bacteroidia; order Bacteroidales; family Porphyromonadaceae; genus Porphyromonas; species Porphyromonas sp. COT-290 OH860. The sequence continues at coordinate 8,069 of NZ_JRAR01000082.1, forward strand.
GTTTGATTTGCTCCAGCTCTCGTGGTATATTGCCACCGAACTCATCGACCACCATGCGTGCTGCACGCAGCAGGTTACGCCCTCGGGAATAATATCCTAGTCCCTGCCATAGGCGTAGCACATCGTCCTCGTTTGCTTTGGCTAAGTCTTGGATCGTAGGGAAGGCATCAATGAAGCGGTAATAGTACCCTAGACCCTGCACCACCTGCGTTTGCTGGAGAATAACCTCCGAGAGCCAGATGTGATATGGGTCTGTCGTTTCACGCCACGGTAGCGCACGTGCGTTTTGCCCGAACCATAGAGCGAGTGAAGCACGTAGATCCGCCAGCTCTGTTGTTGATAGTATGGTTCTCAATACCACCTATCTATTATGCTGCTTTAGGATCTGCCCAATCGCTTCACGCCAGTCCTCTCCATTGGCGGGGCAGTAGGTCACGAAGCCTAGTTCCTCGGCCATCTGTACGTTGGCTGGTCCGTCGTCGATGAATAGGGTTTCGCTCGGGAGCATACCAGTCTGCTCAATCATGAGCTCAAAAATGCCTCTGTGCGGCTTGACCATACCCATCTCGCAGCTAGCGAACTTGCGCTCGCAGTAGCTACTGAGCGGACGGCCATTTGGGAGGAAGCTGGTACTCTCGGCAAACTCCATAACGTAGGGGTTCGTATTGCTCAAGATGTGCACCATGTAGTCTTGGCGTAGTGTGTCGATGTAGTCAAACTTATAGCTCGCTACTTCCTCCAAGAATCCCATATAGGCATCATATATCTCCTCCTGTCGGAGCTCTCGACCAGCAAGCTGACTGAGAGCCGAGCGAAACTCTTCTTTGCTCATTCGTCCGTCTTCTATCTGCAAGAAGTAACCACTCTGCAGATACGGATCTAGCATCTTCTCTATGTCGGGTATGCCTAGGGCGGAGAAGCGTCTGAGCGCTTCATCTCTGTTGAGGTGGATCAGTACCCCTCCTAGGTCGAATACTATGGTCTTAATCATAATTGCACTTGTAAATAGTCTGTCTGCCGTGTCTCGGCTGATGGGTTAGTCGTTACTCAAAGCTTGGAGGCGACTCCCTCGGGCAGACAATGTCGCTTTAGTGAATAAAAGGTAATGCCTCTATCTGAGGTAATAGGGGTTGGCCGTCGTTGTTGTCGATGATCCAAGTAGCCGAGCATGTCATATCTGCTTGGCTCATCTGACTGCGTATGCGTGCCCGTATAGCCTCTTCCGCTGTCGCATCTCTATGCATAGCACGCCTGATGCGCACCTCGTCGTCGGCCATGACTACTAGTACACCGTCCACCATGCGCTCTAGGTCTCCTCCCACTAGCAGGGCACTCTCTATGGCACACACGCACACGCCACGCCGGATTAGCTCTTCTCTCCAATAAGAGAAGTCCCTACGGACAGCAGGGTGCACAAGGGCATTGATCTGCTCAAGTGCCGTGGTGTCGGAGAAGATGATAGAAGCTAGGCGAGGGGGATCGAGTCTACCGTCTGACGTGGCATAGAGCTCAGGGCCGAAGAGCTTGATGACCTCAGCCCTAAGCTCGGCGTCTGTGTCGTAGAGGGCTTTGGCCCTCTTGTCTGTATCGTAGATAGGTATACCGTAGGTGGCGAGTATTGTGCTGACGAGCGACTTGCCACTACCTATCCCACCAGTGATACCGATAGTCACGATCTTAGTCTGCATAAGGCTCTAGGGTGTTACCTTCTCCAAAACAAACTGGACAGCCTCGGGCTTGAGGCTGTATCGTTTGATCCAATCGGGCCGTTTGGTGAGCTGAACCGTCAGCTGACGAGGAGCTATAGTATCGCCACTCTGTCGGCTTGCCGTAGCCTCGGCATAATTGACGGATAGCTCTACATCGGCCTCTACTAGGTCGGCATAGCGAGATCTGGGCAGAGTGAGCAGGACGGTCACTGAGCTAGGCAGAGGGTGTAGGATATAGCCAACTGGTACGCCTCTAGTCTGTACTGGCAGAGTAAAGCTCTGCTCGGTAAGCTCCTCAATGGTTACGTGTACTCTAGCTTGGCGAGTCTGACAATAAGCCCCAGCGGGCATGATGAGGTCTACATTGCTGGAGATACTCTCTCGCAGCTCTCTCTGGCTGATAGCCCCGGTACTGATCTGCTGGATAGTATCTAGGCTCTCCTTGGTGCCAAAGATCACGACATCTGTGGGGTGTAGCTCCACAGCACTAGCCGTAAAACCCGCTGCTGTGCTAGGGTCAGAGCCTAGCACTATGGGTACTCGCTTGCTCACACGCTTCTGTAGCACCACGTGTATATCGCCTACAGACTGCTGCAAGACTTGGGCAGATGGAGATAGACGCTGCTCTATCTGTGCTTTGAGTTCCTGCTTACTGATGCCGATGTACTCACGCCCAGTAGCTTCTCGGCTGGTCTTGAGGACAATCGGCTCCATGCCATCTAGTGAGTAGCGTATATGCTCGAAGCCTTTGTCCTGCACTTGTAGCTCTAGGCTCTCTGGCACATCACCGCCGAGGGCGTTGTTTAGGGCGATAGAGTCGTAGGCTATGGGAATGGATATCGGTCTAGTGAAATCGCCTTGAAGGCGCTGCAAAATCCAAAATCCAAAAGCCACTCCTAGGAAAAAGATAAAAGTCAGCAGGCGGGAGCTACGTAAAATACGTTTGCTCCCTCTGGCTGACTTTTTTACCTTGTGGGACGAGTCGCTAGAGCCTAGGTTTAGCTTCATATATTATAGGTAGTAGAGAAACTAATCCGTAGATCCAAACTTGTTGGTAGGATGCTACTTCTTGCTACTATCCTCGGTAGCGAATACCGAGTTCTTGTCGATGCTTACTCGTACATTATCTGCGATCTCGATGACGAAGTCACGCTCATTGACGTGTTTGATCGTACCATAAATACCACCCGAAGTTACCACTCTGTCGCCTGCCTTGAGGGCATTACGCTTCTGCTCCACTTCTTTTTGTCGCTTCTGCTGGGGGCGGATCATGAAGAAGTAGAAAACAACAACGATAGCGATGATGGGCAAGAAGCTCATCCAAGAAGACTGTGCTCCTGCGGCTTGCAATAGGATTGGGTTCATCAGTTTTGTCTTTAGAGTTTAATATGAATTGATTTAGTTTGAGAGCTGGGTTACTGTTTGAGGATTTTACCCTCGGACTTGAGCGCTTTGGCCACGGCATCTAGAACGCCATTGACGAAGGAGGCACTTTTGGGGGTGGAGTAGATCTTGCTAAGCTCTACATATTCGTTTATAGAAACGTGCGTAGGGATACTTGGGAAGTGTAGGAACTCCACGATAGCCATTTGCATGAGGATCATATCCATATCAGCTAGACGCTCCTTATCCCAGCCGTCACTGATGTGCTGCTCGATAAGCTCGACATGCTTCTTGTGGCCGAGTAGTAGCTGGCGCATCAGGTGCTGGGCATAGACCTCGTCATCGGCATCACGGTAAGCTGGTAGTAACACTTCCTCCATCGAGAGCTCTTCGTCTATCCTCTTGAGCGTCTTGGCTACGAAATCCTTGACGATCTCCACGGCACCCATAGAGAGTTTGGTAGACGAGTATAGCTGACCACTGCGAGCCTCGGCGAAAGCAGTGTCTAGCTCCTCCCAACCGGGGTGCTCCTCAAACTCGGCTTTCTCTGTTTGTGATAGCTCGTCGTCCCAGTAGACGGACTGGCTCTCTAGATACTCGGCCAATAATGGGTGTGGAGCGATGATAGAGTTGAATACCTCAACCCAAAAGGTGCGATCGTTGGCGAAGCTGTCTTCTCGCTCTAGGTAACCCTTGTAGAGCTCGCTACCCTCTATTTGATTGATGAGCTGGCGTAGCAAAATATCCTCCTCACTCCACGCTAGAGGAAAAGAATTGTACCACAGCTCTATCGGTGCACACTCGTCGATCTTCTGAGCGAGTCTATTATTGACTAGACGCTTATTGGGGGTGCGCTCCTCGGGGCTGGCGAGATGTTTGGTGCGACGAACTTCTAGGATCGCATCGTATCGCTCTGTAAGCTCAGGGATCAACCTAAGGAGAAAAAGGTATAGGTCGTAGGTGCGGGTTAGGCTCACCTTCAGCTCGGCCTCCGCTGAGGTGAGCTTCTGTTCTTCTCTGTGAAAATGTGCGTAGGCCGTTTGCAATACGCGGGTACGAATAAGTAGTCTATTGATCATATTTCCAATTCCAATGCTACAAAGATACAACAAATATATGGCCTTATGTACCCTAGAGATTAGTGGGTTGATTCTCTGTGTATTTGTCTGCTTTAGTGCCAATCCTATGGCCTTATACATAGACGGTGCGAAGTGAGAAGTAAGACCTAAGAGCTCGATACCCTCTCGTCTTCTTTTTCTGTTAAGGGTTGTAAAGAAATATCCCCGAGTTTTGCCCCAATGAGAGAGATATTTTTTATGTCCTAATCAAGCTCTCAAGAAAATTGAAGGACCAATTACGGGAGATCGTAGGGCTAACTTGCTAGGGAGTGTCCTTCAACTTGGCAGGATTGATGGGAAGGAAATCGGAGATATCCGCCATATCTAGACGCAATCATGTAATATGTCTTTTTATTTGTTTGGTTTCCAGTAATTTGTAATTCTTGTGTTTTAGCTGGTCGTTTTCGTGCGACTGGGACTAAATGCCAAAATGAGGTCGAACTCAATCTAGAGCCCCCTAGAGCCCAAATACGAAGCCTGCCGTTTTTCGCCCTTGTTTGTGTCGTCTTTCCCAGCAACATTCTGAAATTTGAGCTAAAATATAAATCTTGGGCCTCTGGTACGAGGTAGGCGTATCAAGGGTAGCTTAACTCTTGCTCTAAGTAATGTTCGCAGAGGTCGCTGGTTAGAGGATTGAGAGTTGGCTAGAGGACTTCCCTAGTAGATTCTAGTCCGTATCTACAATTTAGCAGTACATTTGCTGGAGAGAAACAACAGAGTTGGTACTTATTAGAGCTAGATAATAGAATAAATTAATGGCAGTAATCATAGGAGAAGATCCACTAGAGCAGTATATTCTAGAGCACTCGTCGCCCGAGAGTCCTCTTCGTGCGGAGATTTACCGTGCTGCACATGTGCGGCTTATCCGCCCTCGAATGCTTTCGGGACACTTGCAGGGTAATTTGCTCAAGATGATTGCCCAGATGTGTCGAGCCAAGTTAGTATTGGAACTAGGGACTTATACGGGCTATGCTGCCCACTGCTTGGCCGAGGCACTGCCAGAAGATGGGCGAGTACATACGTTAGAGAGCGACGATGAGATGGAGGATTTCATTCGCCACTACATCAATCGAGCGGAGTATGGTCATAAGATCAAGCTACACATTGGAGATGCCATGAAGCTACTGCCAGAGTTGATGCGTCAGAACGACTTCGACCTAGTCTATATCGATGCCAATAAGCGACAGTACCCCGATTATTACAAATTGATCATCGATCATTTACATTCTGGTGCCGTCATTCTAGCGGACAATACCCTCTGGGACGGCAAAGTGGCTCTAGAACCTAAGCCCTCGGATGTGCAAACTCAGCGCATCCTAGAGTTTAATGCAATGGTGCAGGCCGACGAACGGGTGGAAAATCTTATCCTCCCCCTAAGGGACGGATTAACATTGATACGAGTCAAATGATCGCCTACCCAACTTGATTATAAGAATAAATAAGTATTACGATAATAATGTAGAATAGAATTATGTATCCTCTAACTAGACTACGCCGTCTGCGTCGCACCGAGAGCCTTCGCAGTCTGGTGCGTGAAACATCACTTAGCCCTAGAGATTTCATTGCTCCCTTGTTCGTTGTACACGGTACAGGTATTAGAGAAGAGATTGGTTCGATGCCGGGGCAGTATCGACTGTCGGTTGATTGTTTGCTTGAGGAATGCCGTACACTGGCGGAACTTGATGTGGCAGGCGTAATGCTATTTGGTATTCCAGAACACAAAGATGCTACGGGCAGTGAGGCCTACAGCGAGCAGGGAATCGTGCAGCAGGCCATTCGTGCTATCAAGCGTGAGCTACCCAAGCTTATCGTCATCGCAGATATCTGTATGTGCGAGTACACCGATCACGGGCACTGTGGCATCATACACGAGTGTGAGGTGGTCAATGACGAAACGCTTGTTTACCTATCTCGCCAAGCTGTATCGTTTGCAGAGGCTGGGGTAGATATGGTAGCCCCTAGCGATATGATGGACGGGCGCATCATCGCCATGCGTCGAGCCTTGGACGAAGCTGGCTTTAGCTCACTGCCTATCATGTCGTATGCGGCTAAGTTCAGCTCGGCTTTCTACGGCCCATTTAGAGACGCAGCCGACTCAGCCCCTAGCTTCGGCGACCGCAGGGCTTATCAGATGGATCCAGCCAATGGACGCGAAGCTCTTCGCGAGATAGAGTCCGATATAGAGGAGGGTGCGGATATCGTGATGGTTAAGCCTGCCTTGCCCTATCTTGATGTCATCAAAGAGGCTTCTATGCGTTACGACCTACCGATAGCGGCTTATCAGGTCAGCGGAGAGTACGCCATGATCAAGGCCGCTGCTGCCAATGGCTGGATCGATGAAGATCGCATCGTTATGGAGTCTCTACTCTCAATTCGCCGAGCTGGCGCTAAGATCATCATGACCTACTTCGCAGCCCATGCGGCTCGCCTTCTTAGAGAGAAGTAGTATGACAAGGGTACATCTGATTACCGGAGGCGAACGATCGGGCAAGAGTACATACGCCGAGCGTTTAGCCCTCGAGGCAAGCGATCACCCCGTCTACTTGGCTACGGCTCGTATCTGGGACGAGGAGTTTCGCCAAAGGGTTGATCTGCACCAACAGAGGCGTGGCGCATGCTGGGAGAACATAGAGGAGGAAAAACACCCCTCTCGGCACGACCTTTCGGGTCGGACGGTGCTTCTGGACTGCGTTACGCTTTGGGCGACTAACTTCTTCTTCGATCTAGACGCGCTTGTAGACGATGCACTTACCGCTCTCAAGCAGGAGTTTGATGCTCTGCTGAAGCAGCACGATCTTAATCTGATCATCGTAACCAACGAAATCGGAATGGGAGGTGTCTCTCCCGATGCGACACAGAGGCACTTTACCTCCCTGCAGGGGTGGTTCAATCAGTATATTGCCGAGAGAGCCGATCGGGTAACGCTCATGGTCAGTGGTATTCCTCTGCAGGTGAAATAAGTATAATATCTACACTACAAAGTACTATGATACACTTCTCTATCAAACCTCTAGACGAGAGCTATCGCCCACGCCTTGAGAGTAAAATAAACAATCTTGGTAAGCCCAAAGGCTCTCTCGGTAAGCTCGAGAAGCTCGCCTTACAGCTCGGTATGATACAGCGTAGCCTTACTCCTAAGCTTTGTAACCCATACAATATTATATTCTGTGCCGACCATGGCATCGTAGAGGAGGGCATCAGTCAGAGCCCCAAAGATGTGACGTGGCAGGTCGTGTATAATATGCTCTCGGGGGGGGCAGGGGTATGTTACCTCTCTAGGCAACATGGAGTCAAGCTCCTAATCGTAGACTCTGGAGTCGATCATGAGTTCGCTCCACGCCCCGACCTCATTGACCGAAAGATCGGGTGGGGGACTCGTAGCTATCTCTACGAGGCGGCCATGACTTGGGAGGAACTGGATATAGCACTAGAGGTAGGGGCGGAGATGGTCGATCGGGTTCATGCTCTGGGGTGCAATGTTATCAGTTTCGGCGAGATGGGTATTACCAATACGGCGGCATCGGCAGTATGGATGAGCTTGCTTGCTGGTATCCCTCTAGAGCAGTGTGTCGGTCGAGGTAGCGGACTCGATGATGTCGGTGTACGGCACAAGTATGATATCTTGAGCCGAGCGATCGCCAACTACTCTGGCGATGGACGAGCCGAGGACATTATTCGCTACTTCGGAGGCTACGAGATGGTTATGGCTGTGGGAGGCATGCTTCGTGCTGCAGAGCTTGGCATGGTGCTTCTTATCGACGGATTCATCATGACCGCTTGTTTGCTTGCAGCTTCCAAGCTATATCCCGAGGTACTAGCTTACGCTGTCTATGGGCATCAGGGAGATGAGGCAGGGCATGCTCGTCTACTTAGCCACCTAGGGGCTATGCCTCTACTACATCTAGATATGCGTTTGGGAGAGGGGAGTGGAGCTATTTGTGCTTATCCCATAGTGCAGTCTGCAGCGCTTATGCTCAGTGAGATGGCGTCATTCGAGAGGGCGAACGTAACCAAATACTTCGACTAATGGCTTTGGTAAGTCTTTGGCATTCCTTCTTGGCTGCCTCGTCGATGTTTACGTGCCTACCAGCATGGCGTTTGGCCAATCTAACCAAGGAGGACTATGAGCATACGATAGACTGGTGGCCCGTCATTGGGCTTATCACTGGCGGAGTAATGGCAGGAGTCTTCCTCGCTAGCTCGTATATCTACTCTTCCCTGATTGCTCTGCTACTGGCTATCGTGGCTCGGCTGTTACTCACGGGGGCATTTCACGAAGATGGGCTAGGGGACTTTTTCGATGGGTTCGGTGGAGGGCAAAGCAGAGAGCAAGTACTAAGCATTATGAAAGACAGCCACGTGGGGAGCTATGCCGTCATAGGTTATGTGCTGTACTACTTATTATTTGTTTCGGTTTGCCTATCACTCCCCGTTCATATTATTCCAGTGGTTTTACTTTCATCGGATGTCTTTGCCAAATTTGTATCAAGTCTTCAGGTACAGTTCCTACCATACGCCCGCACGAGTGAAACGAGCAAAACGGGGGTGGTCTACAAACCAAGTAGGCTAATCCCACTAGTGCTGTCTGTCGTCTTGGCTATCGGCCTGCCTGCTCTTCTTCTATCGCCTTATATGCTCACCGCATTTATTCTCCCCCTGCTAGTAGGGGTGGCTCTGATGGGCTATATCCGTAGGCGTATAGGGGGCTATACAGGTGATTGTTGCGGGGCTATCTTCCTGCTGACCGAGCTGACGTGCTTGCTCTCAATAGTCTCTGTAATCCGCATTTATGGCTAAACAAAAGCGTAGCGCAATATAATAGGTCGCTTAATAAGGAACTTTATATACCTAAAAATATGGAGTTTCTTGATATAGATTTAACAGATTATACCTACATTTGCGGAGTGACGGATAGTCTTATAGGTAGAGATCGCTAGATGCTTTTGATGCTTTGAGGCTGTCTCAGAGAGATTTGTAATGATGAGCTGATAACTCCAGCTCCCCTACAATGATAATTTATGGTAAGTGTGCAGAGACGCGAAGGGACTGTTTGTGATATTAACCAAAACCAAGTAACAGTTCGGATTCAGCAGCTCAGTGCCTGCGCTGGCTGTCATGCTAAGGATTTCTGCTGTTCGACAGACTGTGCCGAGCGTTATGTTCGTGTACAGACATCTGCTACCGACTTTAAGGTCGGGGATGTCGTGTTTGTCGAGGGCGAAGATCGTTTGGGTCGCTTAGCTGTCTTCCTTTCTTTCATCTTACCTATCCTTATTCTTGTGATTTCTTTGGTATTGGGGTTGCAGGTGATGAAGCTAGGAGAGCTCTCGGCTATCCTACTATCATTCGCTCTACTAGGATTGTACTACGTGGGGCTCAAGCTTCTAGACCGTAGGCTTAGGCGCATCATTAAATTTAATATCCGCAAACTAGATCAAGCATCATAAGGAACTATGATTACCATTATTGTACTAGCACTATTGGGGGGTATCGGTGCCCTATTGCTATTTTTCGTATCCAAAAAGTTTGAGGTTAAAGAGGATCCACGTATTGGAGAGGTCAATGAGGTGCTACCGCAGGCCAACTGTGGGGGTTGTGGCTTCCCCGGTTGCTCGGCTTTTGCCTCGGCTTGCGTCAAAGGCGATAGTCTGGAGGGTTTGTATTGCCCAGTGGGTGGATCTCCCGTGATGGACAAAATTTCGGGTATTTTGGGGCTTGAGAGCGCCAAGAGCGATCCGCTTATTGCAGTCGTGCGATGCAACGGAAACTGTGAGGCTCGACCACGTACTAACCTATATGATGGCGCAACCAGCTGCCGCATTGCCTCGGCTCTGTACAAGGGCGACACAGACTGTAGCTTCGGTTGTCTTGGACATGGGGACTGTGTGGCAGCGTGTGCATTCGATGCCATACATATGAATACAGACACCCTGCTGCCAGAGGTCGTAGAGGACGCTTGTGTTGCTTGTGGAGCTTGTGTCACGGCTTGCCCCAAGAGTATCATAGAGCTACGCAAGAAAGGGCCTAAGGGCAGACGCATCTTCGTGAGCTGCGTCAATAAAGATAAGGGTGGTATTGCAATGAAAGCCTGTAAGAGTGCTTGCATCGGCTGCTCGAAGTGCTTCAAAGAATGTAAGTTCGAGGCCATCACTATGGCAGATAATCTTAGCTACATCGACCATACAAAGTGCCGTCTGTGCCGCAAGTGCGTCAGTGTCTGCCCTACGAATGCGATCCACGAACTAGGCTTCCCTCCCAAGAAGGAGGCTCCAGCAGAGCTCAAGGTAGAAGCCACAAGTAAACCTACCGCCGAGGCTCAGCCAACGGCTACCGTAGGTACACCTAAGGTAGAGCCTGCGCCTATGCCCAAGGTTGAGTCGGAGCAGAGTACTCCCTCGCAAGTTTCGGCACCTCAATCCAATTAGTCTAATCAAAACACCAGAATAATTGACCAATATGCTAAGGACATTTAGTCTGGGAGGTATTCATCCCCCCGAAAACAAACTATCAGCCGGTAAACCTATTCAGCCCGTAGCCTTACCCAAGGAGGTGATTATTCCGTTGGGGCAACATATCGGAGCTCCTGCTGTAGCTACAGTCCAGAAAGGCGATATCGTTAAGGTCGGCACAGTGATTGCCAAGAGTGGAGGCTTTATTTCTGCCAATATCCACTCCTCTGTGTCGGGGAAAGTGACCAAAATAGACTCTGTCTTCGATGCTAGTGGCTACAAGCGGCCTGCCATATTTATTGCGGTAGATGGCGAAGATACGTGGGAGGAGGGGATTGACCGCTCTGCGGATATCGTTCGAGGCTGTGATCTCGAGCCACGTGCTATCATCGACAAAATACTAGCCTCGGGGATCGTTGGCCTTGGTGGTGCTACATTCCCCACACACGTTAAGTTATCTCCACCTCCGGGGCAGACAGCCGAGGTACTCATCATCAATGCTGTAGAGTGCGAGCCATACCTCACGAGCGATGATATCCTGATGATGGAGCATGGAGAGGAGATTCTCGTCGGTGTGTCTATCTTAATGAAAGCCCTAGGCGTTGGGCGATGCGTTATTGGTATCGAGAATAATAAGCCCAAAGCCATCGCACACATGAGTAATATTGCCTCTGCCTACTCGGGCGTAGAAGTGATGCCTCTGAAGGTGCAATATCCGCAAGGGGGAGAGAAGCAGCTCATCGATGCAGTCCTCGGCAAGCAAATCAAGAGCGGTGCACTACCTATCTCCGCAGGGGCTGTGGTACAGAATGTCGGTACGGTCTTCGCGGTCTACGAAGCTGTACAGAAGAATAAGCCTCTAGTGGAGCGTGTCGTCACAGTAACGGGTAAGAAACTTAGCAACCCCTCCAACTTCCTCGCCCGTGTCGGCACGCCTCTCTCCGTGCTTATAGAGGCAGCAGGAGGTCTGCCAGAAGATACTGGTAAGATCATCGGCGGTGGCCCCATGATGGGTAAAGCCCTTTTGGGGGCTGATGTACCTGTGACGAAGGGAACGTCTGGAGTACTCATTTTGCCTAGAGAGGAGAGCGTACGTAAGCCTATGCGCAACTGTATTCGCTGTGCCAAGTGCGTTAATGTATGTCCCATGGGACTTAACCCAGCGTTCCTAATGCGTGATGTGCAGTATAAGGCTTGGGACGATGCCGAAAAAGGCTACATCGTAGACTGCATCGAGTGTGGTTCTTGTAGCTTTACTTGTCCATCTAGCCGCCCATTGCTCGACTATATCCGCATCGGCAAGCAGCAAGTCATGGGGATTATTCGCTCACGTAAAGTCTAATGTTTATGGAAAAGTTAATTATATCTCCTTCGCCTCACATTCACAGTGGGGATACGGTAGAGCGCAATATGTATGCCGTACTGCTGGCACTTATCCCAACGTGCTTGGTGTCGATCGCTCAGTTTGGTTTAGGTGCGTTAGTAGTCCTATCGGTAGCCGTAGGCGTATGCGTCTTAGCTGAGTGGCTAATCGTTAAGTATATCATGAAGTCCGAGGTGACTATCACGGACGGCTCAGCGGCACTCACGGGTATCCTTTTGGGGATGAATCTCCCAAGCAATCTCCCCGTGTGGATCATCGCCATAGGCGCTCTCGTGGCGATTGGTGTAGGCAAGATGAGCTTCGGCGGTTTGGGAGGCAATATTTTCAATCCTGCTTTGGTTGGGCGTGTCTTCTTGCTGATTGCTTATCCTGCACAAATGACCATTTGGCCAGAGGCAGGGCAGCTGACGAGCTACACAGATGCTACGACTGGTGCTACGCCTCTTGGTATCATGAAAGGCGTGATCAACTCAGCTCCGGGAGCATCTTGGGATCAACTTCCCTCATCGATAGATATGCTCTTGGGGGTACACGGCGGATCACTTGGGGAGGTTAGTGCTTTGGCCCTGCTATTAGGGCTGGCATACCTGCTCTACAAGCGCGTTATCACGTGGCATATCCCAGTATCTATACTAGTTTCGGCTTTTACTCTTGGCGGACTGATGTATCTAATCAACCCAGATATTTATCCTGCACCTTGGTTCCATTTGCTTACGGGAGGTATGCTTCTTGGTGCGGTCTTCATGGCTACTGACTATGTTACTAGCCCAATGAGCAAACGAGGTCAGCTTATCTATGGCTGTCTGATAGGGATTCTGACTGTGGCTATTCGTCTCTTCGGAGCCTATCCCGAGGGTATGAGCTTCGCTATCCTTATCATGAACGCCTTTACTCCGCTGATTAATATGTATGTGAAACCTAAACATTTTGGAGGGAAATAAGCCATGAAGAAGCTATCATCTACATTGCCCAATATGGTGCTATCCCTCGTGGGAATCTGCCTTGTAGTATCAGGGGTATTGGCCCTGCTCAACGACGTTACCAAAGCACCTATCGCAGAGGCTAAAGTACGTGCCAAGGTTGATGCAATCAAGCAAGTAACTCCAGAGTTTGACAATAATCCGTACGAGGATCGCTTCTCAATGCTTCTAGAGGGCGACAAGGATCCGCTTATGATTTACCCTGCACGTAAGGGAGAAACCAGCGTAGGTTATGCTATCGAAACCTATACCAATAATGGGTTTAATGGTCGCATTTCTCTGATGATGGGGCTAGACACAGCAGGCGTCTTGGTAGACTTCTCGGTCTTGGAGCTGAGCGAAACGCCGGGTCTTGGGACTAAGATTCCAGAGTGGTACCATACGCCTAGCAGTAAAGGGCACATACAAGATATGCGTGGCCTGAATATGTCTGATAAAGCTCCTCTGAAGGTAACCAAAGACGGAGGAGAGGTTGATGCGATCACTGCCGCTACAATCAGTAGCCGTGCCTTCCTTGATGCGGTTAATCGTGGATACAATGCATATCTTCAAATCAAGGGGCAAACCACGGATAGTGTAAGTAGTGCAACAGCTCGTGCCGATGAGCCAGTACAGGCAACCAACAAAGAAGTAACAGAATAGCTTATGAAACCACTAGATATCATTAAGAACGGCATTGTCAAAGAAAACCCCGTCTTCGTCTTGTTGCTTGGTATGTGTCCGACACTGGCGACCACAAGCTCTGCATCCAATGGACTTGCCATGGGGCTTGCGACGACTTTCGTATTGATTTGCTCCAACAGTGTGATCTCACTCATCAAGCATCTCATCCCAGATATGGTGCGCATCCCCGGCTACATCGTAGTGATTGCGGGCTTCGTGACCGTCGTACAGATGGTTATGCAGGCTTATCTACCCGATCTCTATGCTAGTCTTGGCTTGTTCATTCCTTTGATTGTGGTAAACTGCGTTGTGCTAGGACGTGCAGAGGCTGTAGCCTCCAAGAATACTTTGGGTCATTCGGCTCTTGACGGAGTCGGTATTGGCTTAGGTTTTACACTTTCGCTGACACTTCTAGGGGCAGTGCGTGAGTTTTTGGGCACGGGCAAGTTCTTTGGCATGGAGCTATTCTCCGAGAGTTTTGGGGCGCTTCTGTTTATCCTTGCTCCCGGAGCTTTCATCGTGCTAGGCTACTTGATTGCACTGATGAATACGCTCAAAGAGAAGAAAGCATCCTAATGATCCATCGCTTCAATAGACTATAAGATTATGGCACATTATATCATCATTTTCATAGCGGCTGTCTTCGTTAATAACGTTGTGCTGTCGCAGTTTTTGGGCATCTGTCCTTTCCTTGGCGTGTCCAAAAAGGTAGATACATCGGTAGGAATGGGGGCAGCTGTCGCATTCGTTCTGGCTATTGCAACCATCGTAACCTTTCTTTTACAGAAGTTTGTCCTAGAGCCTTTTGGTATTGCCTTCATGCAGACTATTTCGTTTATCCTTGTGATTGCAGCTCTAGTACAGATGGTAGAGATTATTTTGAAGAAAACTTCTCCTGCCCTCTATCAGGCTCTAGGGGTATTCCTCCCTTTGATTACCACTAACTGCTGTGTGCTTGGGGTAGCGATCCTAGTAATCCAAAAGGACTTCAACTTACTTGAGAGCGTTGTCTATGCGATTTCTACGGCTATCGGTTTTACCCTTGCTATGGTAGTTTTTGCGGGTATTCGTGAGCAACTAGATAGGACAATCCTACCACGTGCAATGCGTGGCATACCGATTGCTTTAATCTCTGCGGGCATTTTGGCGATGGCCTTTATGGGGTTCAGTGGATTGGTACGCTTGTAAACCCTTGATTCAACGCAAGCAAAAAAATAACTAGTTGTATATAATCGAAATATTTATTGTAATTTTGAAGCAAAGATACCGCAGGAGTTTATGCGGTTTGTTGCGGAACACTTTTTAGTATTTAACAATAAATTTCAAAGTCCGTTATGAATAAGACAGAGTTTATCGCTCGTGTGGCAGAGAAGGCTGGGCTAACTAAGGTTGATGCCCAGAAAGCTGTGAATGCTTTCGCTGATGTAGTGGCAGAACAGCTCAAGAAGGGCGACAAGGTAGCCCTACTAGGTTTTGGTACTTTCTCTGTAAATGACAAGCCAGCACGCACAGGTATTAACCCAAAGACCAAGGAAAAGATCAACATCCCAGCTCGTAAGGCTGTAAAGTTCAAACCGGGTTCAGCTCTAGAGATCTAATCCTATTGAGAAACATCTACTAGTGGTGAACGTTAGCCTCGATAAGTCTTAGGCATATTGGGCTATTCTGGTAAAAGAGTAAAGAAACAACTTAGGGAGTGATGCTATACTGCATCACTCCCTAAGTTGTTTTTGTATCTAGCCTCCTAAGCGTCTAGTCACTGATCGTGGTGTAGAACCCTAGCACTCGTGAGCGCAACACAAAGTCGTACTTAGATTTGAGTGCCTCTATCTCTGCCAGTAGATGCCTCGTTTTGGCTTCGGAGTATTCATTCATCGTTGCCTTACCAGCCATTAGCTTAGCTTCTACAAGCTGCAATGCCTCGTCAGAGGCAAGTAGAGAGGCTTCGCTTACCGAGATTTTACGCTCTGTTGCTAGTACATTGGCTCTAGCTTGAGCAATCTCTTTGTATAGCTTTTTCTTGGCTTGCTCTAGCTGTAGGGTGCGCTCCGTATAGTTGATTTTGGCCATTCTGATGCGGCTACGCGTCCTGAAGGCATCGAAGATAGGGATACTTAGGTTGAGGCCTATATAGCTTCTGCCATTGTGATCCCACTGGTCGGCTAGAGAGGGATTGAGAGCAGCGAATGCACCATATTGATAGTAGTAATTATTGCTATACCCAGTACTTAGAGATAGGGAGGGGTAGTAGCCACTACGGGCTGATAAGATGTTGTGCTTGGCTGAGCCTATTGCATTCTTAGCGATTTGCAACTCGGGTCGTATCTCTAGAGCACTATCGTAGATCTGATCTGCCGAGGCTATGGCATGCCCCAGACTCAAAGACTGTTGGGTTAGTTCTACACCTTGTATCTCTACATCAGTTGGGCTATCGATAGCCTGAGTTAGGTCTAGCTTGGCTAGATCTAGGCTGTTGAGTGCCTCCAGATGGCGTAGCTCCTCGGTGGCTAGTTGCGCTTCTGCTTCCGAGAGTTTGTCCTTCGACCAGCGACCAGAGGTTACCATTCCTCTAGTGTAATCACGCACTTGCTTTGTGCGCTCGCATTGCTCTGCCGTGGAGCGAGCCACTTCTCTGGCGAAAAGCCATGAGTAGTAGAGCTGTGTGACCTGAAGCGCTAAGTCCTCTTTGGCCTTTTGCAATTCGGCTGTCGCTCCTGCCACATCTAGCTGTGCAGCCTTGAGATCATGTAACCTCTGGAATCCGGAGAAGAGTGATAGGCTGCCCGAAACAGATACTGACGTAGTAGCAGACGAACGGTCTACATAGACTCCAGTTTTATCTTGAGATCGGCCGAAGCTAAAGCCCTGACCTGCATTCGCCGATAGGCTTGGGAGGAAGTCGCTACGTTTGGCCTCTAGCTGTACTCGAACCCTACCGATAGATAGCTCACGAGCCTTGAGCTCAAGGTTGCGCATCTTGGCTAGACGGATGCAGTCCTCTAGGGTAAGCGCCTTGGTTGGCTGTGCATCTGTGTTTACCTCTTGTGCTAGGGCTAGAGGAGAGCCTACTAGGCCTAGACTAAGGATATAGATGATGATTGATCTATTCATAAGGAGTTGTTTTACTGAATAATCTGATTGCCACGAACACGTTCCCCCACCTTGATGCCTTGCTTGACCTCGGCTTTCTGCCCGTCGGATAGGCCTATCTCGACGAATCGCTCCTCGGTCTGGAGTGGATTTTCTTGTGTTACAATCTGTACGAAGGTCGAGTCTCCTCGGTAGCTAAGACAAGACTCTGGTATGGTGATGACGTTGTCTGCCCTAGAGGTTGTGATCTTAGCATTGGCACTGTATCCCGAGCGGAAAAGAGCGATAAGCTCTGAGTTCAGATTTTTCATTGCTCCCTTGACCTCGAATAGTGTCGCCGCTTGGCTAGCCTTGCCTTGAGGCGAGATATACTCCACCTCTGCCTCGAACTTTTGGTTTGGTAGGGCGCCTAGGCTGATCTCCATGCTCTGTCCTAGCGCCAGCTTGCCTACTTCTGTTTCGTCAGCATTGCCAAGGAAAATAAGATCGCTCATGTTGGCGATTGTGGCGATTGTAGTCCCTTCGTTGAAGTTGTTGGCCTGTATCACGGAGCTACCTACCTTAACGGGGACGCTTAGTACCTTACCCGAGCGAGTCGCACGCACTAGGGTTGTACTCTCTTTACTACTCCGTGCACTCACGCCCTTGCGTATGATAAGCAGAGCGTCCTCTGTCGAGGCGAGCTGTAGCTTGCTTGTTTCGTAGTCGGCCTTGCTCTTCTCGTACTCTTCTGCCGAGATTAGGCCTTGGTCGTAGAGACCTTGGTTGCGCTGATGAACAGCCTTGATGCGCTCGTGCTGTACACGTGTCTGAGCGAGTTGAGCCTCTGCATTGTTGCTCTGCATCATCTCTGGGACTACAGCGATACGAGCTATGATGTCGCCAGTGGCAACCTCGTCACCGGGATTGACTAGTATCTCGGAGATGATGCCTGCTATCTGAGGTTTGATGGCGACCTCATCTCTGGGTACAATACTACCAGTGAGAACTAGATGCCGACGAATGGTATCGCCCGCTCGGGCTGTCTCGATCTGATAGCTGAGCGGATCGCCCTGCCCCCTGCGCCATAGGTAGACGAACGTGATAATCACTGCTAGGGCGAAGATAGCCCCGAGTAGCCATTTGATAAACTTCTTCATAATTGAGTGTTTTTATAATTGTTTCCTTTATTCTTCTCTGATTGCCTCGATGGCCTTGACTTCTATCGCCTTGATTGCTGGTAATAGACCTGCCACCAATCCAGAGGCAACTATGATGAGTACTGCCAATAGAGCTGTACTTATGCTGATAATCGGATTAACCAACCTTAGCCCATCGGAGGATCCCTCGCCTAAGGAACTGGTCGCCATGACGACGAGCGACATAACGCCCACGCCCAGTACTAGACCGAGTAGCCCCGATAGTGTGGTGAGCAGGCTTGACTCGAGCATGAGCTGGCGAAGAATATCTCTAGGCCTTGCCCCGAGTGCTCGGCGCACGCCAATCTCCTGTGTCCGCTCGCGCACCGTGACGAGCAGGATATTGCTCACACCAATGATACCAGTGAGCAGAGTGCCAATCCCGACAATCCAGACGAGTATCGCTAGTGCGATATTGATGCCATCGAAAGTAGCGAAGATCTCATTGGTGTCGAATATGCGCACGGCCGTCTCGTCGGTTGGGGCGATGTGATGCTCTGCCCTGATAAGGTCTTTAATCTTTTCACTGGCTCGCTTACTATGCTCGGGGTGATGTGTCGTAACGTAGAGCAAGTCTACCTCTTCGGGGCGATTGCTTAGCGAGGAGACTATCCCTAGAGGAGCAAAAGCGGTGTGGCTGACCGGAACTACCATACTGAAGTTCTCACTCTTGGCCGATACGACTCCTACGATCGTGTAGTAGTGCCCCCCTATGAGTATGGATTTACCTACTGCCTGCGTAGCACTAATGCCCATCTTCTCTGTAGCGACACGCTTGCCGATGATGCACACCTTGCGGTGCTCTCGCTCATCTTGTAGGCTAAGATGACGACCAGCGATAAGGTTGACTAGTGTGATGTCGAAGAACTCGGGGGTTACCCCAGCCAAAATCTGCCTATCCTTCTTGCCTTCGTACTCGATCGTTGATCCCCAATCCTGTAGAGAGGCACCAATCGCCTTGATCTCGGGTACACGAGCGCGTAGAATGTCTATATCTCGCGGGCTCATATCCCATCTGCGACCTTTGCCGAAGCCCGAATAGGGGAGGCTAGTTTCACTTGTATAGATCTGTAGCATATTGGGAGCGACTGACGAGGTCATCTCCTTGATGCCGTTCTGCAGCCCTTTGCTCAGGGATAATAGGATAACGAGCATAAATATGCCCCAAAACACCCCGAACGATGTGACGATGCTTCGACGTTTATTTCTGCCTAGCGTATGCCCCACCTCACGTAGAGTCTCGCGGTCTAATAGCCTTTTCATAATCATCTCTCCTGTGAATTCATTACTGCCTCATAGCCTCGACTGTAGGGATGCGAAGCGCTTTGCGGGCTGGTAGATAGCCAGCAAGCAGTCCGCCTAGCATCATTACGAGGATCGCGCCGATAGCTGTGCTTACCGTTATATTGGGATTGATGAATAGGTAACTCTTAAAAGAGCCAATCTCCTTGACGCCCCATCCATTGACCACCATGATGTAGTCTACCAGTGCCATAATCCCTACACCGACCACTAGCCCCATAAGCCCAGAGATTAGGGTGATGAATACAGACTCTGTGAGGACCATGCCGATGATATCCTTGGTCTTGGCGCCTAGTGCCTTGCGAATGCCAATCTCTCGCTTGCGCTCGGTGACGGCAATCTGCATGATGTTGATTACCCCAACGACTCCTATAATCAAGGTGCTTAGCCCAATAAGCCACAGAAATAGATCGATGCCGAAGAAGACCTGCTTCATAGTTCCGAGCATGGCGGCTTGAGAATCGACACGGATCGCACGCTCGTCGCTAGGGGAGAAGCCCTTCATGCCCGCACAGATCTGCGTTAATGCTTGGTCGAATGCCTCTTCCGCCTCGTCGCTATCTATGCTAGGGCATAGAGCCTGCATACCCCAGACTTGATTAGCTCGATGATCCGAACCGCTTAACCTCATGATCTGCATAGTCGATAGAGGAATGTAGCTCTTGCCATTCTCCCCATAGCTATCCTCGTGTACCCCAATCACCGTGTAGCCACTACCCGAGATCATCACTTGCTTACCTAGAGCAGCCTCTTCGGTATTGAATAGACTCCGAGCTAGATAGTCGTTGAGGACGATGACTTTGCGGATCTCACGTTCGTCTCTTGTATTGATAAATCGACTTGACGAAACTTTATATTTAAGATGTCTAACCTGACTGTAGGCCTCTGTGACGCCGAATAGATAAGTTTCGCCAGCTCGATCTGCATACGACACTCGGATGCCCCAGCGGTTGTTGTATGGTGCTACGAGCTGTATTTGGGGCATCTGTCGCTGTATCTCGTAGCAGTCGTCTATGTGGTAGGCGGGCTCGTACCAGCGAGGTAAGCCATTATAAGGCTCAGATAGATAGCCGAAGGATATGTCTACCGCGGAGTTATTAAGACCTTGAGCAGATATATTCCTCATGATACCTCGGCTGATACCCGTACCAGAGCTAAGCAAGATGACTAGGATCAGTACGCCCCAGCCTACAGCTAGCCCTGTGAGTATCGTTCGGAGTTTATTCATCGAGAGTGTTGCCACGATCTCTCGTATTTGTTCTCGTCCCAGCATAGCTAGATGATTATTGATGTAGTAGTTAGCAGATCAATCCGTCCTTGATGTTTATGGTGCGGCTACATTGGTCGGCTACGGCTTGCTCATGAGTTACGATGATCATAGTTCGTCCCTCGGCATTCATTTCTTTGAGTAGCTGCATCACCTCTTCTGTTGTCTGGCTATCGAGGGCCCCAGTGGGCTCATCTGCCAAGATTATGGCAGGCTCGGTAACGAGTGCTCGTGCTATGGCGACACGTTGTTTCTGACCTCCAGATAGCTCACTTGGTAGATGGTGTGCCCAGTTGGAGAGGCCCACTCGCTCTAGATACTGAGCTGCTCTACACATACGCTCGGCATATGGGACACCCCGATAGTAGAGGGGTAGGGCAATGTTTTCTAGTGCGTTCTTGAAAGGGATAAGGTTGAAGGACTGGAATATGAAGCCGATTTTGTGGTTGCGCATATCAGCGGCTTCGTTCTCGGTCAGATCCCTAACGATCTTACTGTCGAGCAGGTATTCCCCTTCGTCGTAGGTGTCTAGGATACCGAGGATGTTGAGTAGGGTGCTCTTGCCAGATCCCGATGCGCCCATGATGGCGACCAGCTCTCCTGCTCCGATCTCAAGATCTATGCCCTTGAGTACATGTAGCGGTTGAGCTCCCGGGTAGGTCTTATGTATGTTTCTTAATTTAATCATCTCTAGGTTATTATAATGATGTTAAGTAATCTGCTTCTATCTCCTGTTTATGTTTATTGGTGTATTACTTATCTATTACACCGCAAATGTAGTGCTTTTTAGTGAACAGACAACTCTTAGCCTAGATTTTTTTCAAAACTTCTCCGCTTGACGGTACTATTTGGTGTGCATCTATGGTCTTCTACCATACTATATATAGCAAGAGAGATAGTCTCTTGCTACCCTTGCGCCTTCCATGTTTGATAGAAGTCGGCTATGCTCCTAAACTGTAAATAAGTGTTGTCTTTTTTCTTTTCACAGCGCTATCTCTGAGCTTTGCGATGAGCCGAAGTATTGAAATCGAAGGGCTAATTTGTTTCAGTTGGTGGAGTAACTTGCTCGGGTATGTCCATCAATCCGACAAGATTGATGGGAATAAATATCTCTTAGAGTGCCTTGAAGATGTAAAAACTATTGCTGTTTAGATATATGTGTTTGAAATATAGCTGCTTGTGAAGCGCTCGTTTTGGCTGGGTCTATGAGAGGAGCTGGTCGTGAGTGCCAAAATGGGGTCGGGCGCCGTGTAGAGCCTCCTAGAGGCCAAATACGCGGTCTGCCGTTTTTTGCCCACTACAGATAAAATCTCTCATCGACATTCTGAAATTTGAGCTAAAATATAAATCTAGGGGTACAGAAGTAGCCTTATCTCAATCGTTGCCAAAGCCTGCCATTTTCCCCACATCCCAATAGGATAAATTCTGCTTGTGGCGCCGCCACGCAATGGGTGGAACGAATGGGCGTAACACAACAAGAACCATGAGAAAACGCTTCGCCAATCCATGTCATCGGCGAGTAGGCACGTATTATCTGGTGGCGACTATCCGTTGTCGGAGTCTCATCAGCATAAGGAGATATGCGTACAACTCGTATCCGAGAAAAAAACAAATAATGATTATACTGCTATCATCGTTCGAAGATTCAGGTCACTTTGATACGACTGCCCTACACCGCACGTTGCTAGCTTAGGCATTTTATTGTAATTTTGTGCGATTAAACGGAGTATTTTCGTAATCTATTGACCACTTATATTAAACTGTGGTATAAATAGTGAATCAGTATCTAAAGTAGAACATGATAGAAATCAACGAACTGGAGGCATTTTTTGATGCAAGCCAGTCACAGATAAGTAGTTCGGTAATGCCTATCATCGGCGATATTGACCCGAATGAGGATTTTACGCTCTCGGACGAAGAGCTTGGAGCGACGATGCCCATATTGCCTCTACGCAATATGGTACTTTTCCCGGGTCAGATTATGCCCGTATTGGTAGGGCGTGAGAAATCACGCAACCTAATTCGCTGGGCAGAGAGTAGTAAAGCTCTCTTTGCCGCAGTAGCTCAGCGTGATGCAGAGGTGGAGGATCCCACCATCTCCGATCTGTATGAGGTGGGCGTGGTAGCTACACTTGAGCAAGTGCTAGAGATGCCCGATGGCTCTCTGACGGCAATCATCAGAGGTAGCCAGCGTGTACGTATCGGGGCAGAACATAGCCTTATTCCTCACCTCTCTGCCGAGGTAAGTCTACTCTCGGAGATCATGCCTCGTAGAAACAACCCAGAGTTTAAGGTGCTCGCAGCTTCGATCAAGGAAAACTACCTCACGCAGTTTAAGTTGATACACAATGCGATGCCTAAGCAGATGCAGGAGAGCTTCCAGCGTAATAAGAATGGCATCTATCTGATCAATAACTCGATCGGGCTCTTGAGTATCAACATACAAGCCAAGCAAGCCCTACTCGAGCTAGACGACATACGTGATAGAGGGCTCAAGGTGTTGGGCTTCCAGCAGTCCGAGCTACAGATGCTACGCCTAAAAGCAAGTCTGACCAATAAGACCCAGAGGGAGATGGACAGACAGCAGAAGGAATACTTCTTGCAGCAACAGATCCGTACCTTCCAAGAGGAACTAGGTGGTAGTGCCCACGATCTAGAGATTGCAGAGCTACGTGAGCAGGCAGGTAAGATGCTCTGGAGCGAGGCAGTAGGTGAGATCTTCGAGAAGGAGGTGCGCAAGGCCGAACGACTCAATCCGCAGAGCCCAGACTATGCAGTGCAGGTGCAGTATCTGCGTACCATACTATCATTGCCTTGGGGTGTCTACAGCCAAGACAACTTCGATCTGAAGAATGCTCAGAAGAAGCTCGACGAGGAGCACTTCGGCCTAGAGAAAGTCAAGGAGCGCATCCTTGAGCACCTAGCTGTACTCAAGCTCAAGGGAGATATGAAGTCGCCTATTATCTGCCTCTATGGCCCCCCGGGAGTCGGCAAAACCTCTCTAGGGCGTAGTATAGCCGATAGTCTAGGACGCAAATATGTGCGCATCTCTCTAGGTGGAGTACACGACGAGGCAGAGATACGAGGCCACCGCCGCACCTATATTGGGGCTATGAGTGGGCGTATCATACAGAGCTTGCAGAAGGCTGGCACCTCAAACCCTGTCTTTGTCCTCGATGAGATTGATAAGATCTCGGGCGACTATAAGGGGGATCCCGCAGCTGCTCTGCTCGAGGTGTTGGACCCAGAGCAGAATGGTACCTTCCACGACAACTACCTAGATATAGACTACGATCTAAGCAAGGTGCTCTTCATAGCCACTGCCAATAACATTGGGGCGATCTCACAGCCCTTGAGAGATCGCATGGAGCTAATAGAGGTGTCGGGCTATATCGCCGAGGAGAAGATGCAGATCGCCAAGCGCCATCTGATCCCAAAGATCGCTCAAGATCACGGATTAGGGGAGCGCAACATTCGCTTCACACCAAAGGCTATCGAGACCATCATCGAGCAATACACACGTGAGAGCGGAGTGCGTGCTTTGAGCAAGAAAATAGCTGCCATTATGCGTAAAATCGCTTGGCAGGAGGCCTCCAACGCAGAGGCCAAAACCGAGGTAACCCCAGCTCTAGTCAAGGAGTATCTTGGCAAACCTATCTTCTCAAGAGATAAGTACCAAGGCAATGAACATCCGGGAGTAGTGGTTGGTCTGGCTTGGACAAGTGTAGGAGGAGAGATCCTCTTCATCGAGAGCAGCTTGCATCGTGGGCAGGAGTTTAAGCTCAGCCTGACCGGTAGCCTCGGTGATGTGATGAAGGAGAGTGCCGTGCTAGCGCTCGACTATATCAGAGCGCACCGTGACGAACTCGGTATAGAGGATACTGCTATCAAGGATAAGGAAGTACACATACACGTCCCCGAGGGAGCTGTGCCCAAGGACGGCCCTAGTGCAGGCATCACGATTGTGACCTCTCTAGTATCTACTATGACGGGGCGCCTCGTGCGTCCACATATCGCTATGACGGGTGAGATTACTCTGCGTGGCAAGGTACTGCCCGTCGGTGGTATCAAGGAGAAGATATTAGCAGCCAAGCGCTCGGGCATCAAGGAGATTATTCTCTGCAAGGAGAACGAGAAGGATATCGCTGAGATCAAGGAACTGTATGTGCGTGGCCTCAAGTTTCACTATGTCGAGGAGATCAGCCAAGTGCTTGATCTAGCCTTGGAGCCAGTAACGCCCCAAGCAAAGTAATCCCTTATGAACGAAGTATCACAGACAGCCCTAGAGGTAGAGCGAGTGGTCGGGCAGTGCCGTAGCCTCTTCGCCTCCAAGCTCCACGACTATGGAGCAGCTTGGCGCATCATGCGTCCAGCCTCTCTGACCGACCAGATCTACATCAAAGCCGGTCGCATACGTACGCTACAAACCAAGGGCATGAACCGTGTGAATGAGGGCATCGAACCTGAGTTCGTCGGTATCGTCAATTACGGTATTGTAGCTATGATACAACTAGACCTAGGAGCTGTGGATCAGCCCGATATAGACGCCACTAGAGCCCTAGCTCTATATGATGAGAAGCTGTCTGCTACACTAGAGCTTATGGCAGCCAAAAATCATGACTATGGCGAGGCTTGGCGCTCTATGCGCCTAGGCTCTATCGTAGACTTGATACTCTCCAAGGTCTATCGGACTAAGCAGATTGAGGATTTGGGGGGTGATACTTTGGTATCTGAGGGCATCGAAGCTAACTATATGGATATGGTTAATTATGCCATATTCGCATTAATCAAGATGCAGGAATGAGCCTCAAGCGTACACTTCTAGAGGCCTCCCGCATAGTTCTCGGTCTCGTCTTCGTTATATCAGGCCTACTCAAGGCAGTAGACCCAATGGGCGGAGCAATCAAGGTCGGGGAATACTTTGGTTCCATTCTTGGATCCAAGTTTTTGTGGATTTCGCACACTTTCCTGCCCCTGTCTGTACTGCTGTGTATGGTGGAGTTCTTGCTGGGGGCGTTTCTCTTGATGGGGATTTATCGACGTATTGCCTCGCGTATGACTTTTGTGATGATGGTCTTTATGACTATCGTCACGATTTACATATCGATTACTGACTCGGTCGGTGACTGTGGTTGCTTTGGGGACTTAATTAAGCTCACCAATGTACAGAGCTTGATCAAGAATATCATCCTCTTGCCGATGTCCTACTTCGTGATGCGCTACGCCAGACAGATGAGCCATCTCTACACGCGCCGTGAGCGTTGGGTACCAGCCGCACTAGCCTTCATCGGCATCTCTCAGTTTACTTACTGCAATCAACGATATCTCCCTTATAGGGATTTTCGACCTTATCAGATTGGATTCGACCTCAACAAGAAGATACAAGAGGCTGACTCTACCTATCAGGCAGAGCTGCTTGAGGGGACAAGGTTTATCTATCGCAAGGGTGATAGGGTAGAGAGCTTCACAGTACACAACCTCCCTGATACTACTTGGACCTACGAGAGGCAGGAACAGAGCTCCGAACTCAAGAACCGCAAGCTGACCTACAGCTTCGAGATGCAGAACTCCGAGGGAGAGGCGATGGAACACCAGATCCTCAACGATCAGACGGGAGTCTTGCTCCTTTTCTCCCTCAACTGGAATGACGCCAATCAAGACAATATAGATGAGATCAACGAGCTCTACCGCTATGCTCAAGAGTATGGGTATAAGTTCTACGGTGTGTCGGCATCGACACCCGAGGAAGAGTCGGAGTGGCGCTACCAGACAGGTGCAGATTACCCAATCCTATTTATGGACGCCACGACTATTAAGACTATCATTCGAGCTAATCCGGGGTTAATCGTGATGAAGTCGGGGGTCGTAATCGACAAAATTTCGTCGGAGATGCTCCCCAGCATAGACAAAATCCCCTCTTATATCCATAGCCGTATGAAGCTAGGGCAGGGGACGGTCCCATCGCCTATGCGCCTTTTGCTGCTTGGACTCTGGGCCTCCATCTTACTGCTTGGCCTCCTTAGACTGTTGGCTAGGCGCATCAATGCCCGTGGATATATCATCGGTCGCAAGAACCGAGTAGAAAAAGAGTTGTAAATAATTTATTAATGTATAATTCAAGACAAAGAAATGAGAAAAAACATTGTAGCAGGGAACTGGAAAATGAATAAGACCCTTGCAGAGGGTGTTGCTTTCGTTGAGGAGCTCAGCCAAGCTCTCAAGGGTAAGAGTCCTAAGTGTGATGTAGTTATTGCTGCTCCTTTTGTGCATTTAGCCACGCTAGCTGCCAAGGCAGAGGGCTTCGCTATCTCCGCAGAGAACTGCGCAGA
The DNA here is from genome assembly GCF_000768935.1 of Porphyromonas sp. COT-290 OH860. Classification (NCBI taxonomy): domain Bacteria; kingdom Pseudomonadati; phylum Bacteroidota; class Bacteroidia; order Bacteroidales; family Porphyromonadaceae; genus Porphyromonas; species Porphyromonas sp. COT-290 OH860. The sequence goes on from NZ_JRAR01000082.1 coordinate 34,921, forward strand.
CAAGGATAAGGGTGCATACACTGGAGAGGTTTCCGCTGCTATGGTTGCCTCTACTGGAGCCAAGTATGTGATTCTCGGCCACAGCGAGCGTCGTGCCTACTATGGCGAAACAGACGCTATCCTTACAGACAAGGTAAACCTAGCTCTAGGCAATGGTCTAACTCCTATCTTCTGTATCGGTGAGGTTAAGGAAGAGCGTGAGGCTGGTGAGCACTTCCGAGTAGTGGAGCAGCAGATCTCTAACGCTCTATTTGGCCTATCGGCAGAAGATTTTGGTAAGCTAGTCATCGCCTACGAACCAGTTTGGGCCATTGGTACGGGGCTTACTGCTACGGCAGATCAAGCACAAGAGATTCATGCCCACATTCGTTCGTTCATCGCTGGCAAGTATGGTCAGCAGATCGCAGATGACTGCACAATCCTCTATGGCGGTAGCATGAATAAGAAGAATGCAGCCGATCTCCTGAGCCGTCCCGATGTAGATGGTGGCCTCATTGGTGGAGCCTCTCTAGTTGTAGAGGACTTCCTGCCAATCATTGAGGCTGTTTAGTCCCAAGATAGTCGAGGCCAGAGGCGGAGGGTCTTTCTAGTGCTCTCTCCTTTGGCCTGTATCTTCGTAGTTCCTACCACTCGTAGAGATAAGGGGTGTGCTAGGTGCTAGTGGTTTCAGTATTACTTAAAGAATGAGTATTATGTCTAAGTTGTTAATGGCTACAGGGCTGTATCTATCTATGGTGGCGGGTGTATGCGCTCAGCAGACTACTCCATCTGCAGCTACGAGGGCAGTACCGAAGAATATCTTCGAGGCACTTGAGGGCGAGGCTCCCGGCCAAGGACATGTAGTGATCTATCAGTCCGACGAGCTCAGGCGTCTAGTAGGCGTTGTGTCTGGCCGTTATGGAGCTGTCCTTGGACGTGAGGGCAATACTTCTCTGCTTATGGGGTACCGCATTCAGTTTTTCAGTGGCAATACACCATCGTCCAAGGCGGAGGCTCAGTCACGTGCTGCACTTATTCGCCAGCTTGTACCAGAGTACAACTGCTACATCAGCTTCAATGCTCCTTTTTGGCGCCTCGTGGTAGGTGACTTCCTCTCCATGGCTCAGGCAAGAGAGGTGCGCAACCGCCTACTAGGCGTACTCCCTGCTTGGAGCAAGGAGTCCTATGTGATCAAAGATAAAGTGCGTATACTCAACTATGACCCCACCGCAGATGAATAACCTTGATATCAACACCACCGATAGCTTACAGATCCAGCAAGCCCTAGAGCAACACTACCTTCAAGTACTTAGCCTCATAGGCGAAGACCCTACAAGAGAGGGATTGGTCAAAACCCCCGAGCGTGTAGCCAAGGCTATGCAGTTCCTTACTCAAGGCTATCGGCAAGATCCATCCGAGATCCTTCGCTCAGCAATGTTTCGAGAGGATTACAGACAGATGGTCATTGTGCGTGATATAGACTTCTACTCCATGTGTGAGCATCACATGCTCCCTTTCTTTGGTAAGGCACATATAGGCTATATCCCCAATGGCTACATTACGGGGCTATCCAAGCTCCCTCGTGTTGTTGATGTTTTCTCTAGGCGCCTACAAGTACAGGAGCGTCTTACGACGCAAATCAAGGAATGCATTCAAGAAACACTCAATCCTCTAGGTGTGATCGTCGTGATAGAGGCACAGCACATGTGTATGCAAATCAGAGGAGTAGAGAAACAGCACTCCCTAACCACGACGAGCGACTTCACGGGGGCTTTTAAGGAAGCCAAGACTCGTGAGGAGTTTATGCAGCTCATCTCACGAAATAAATAAATTCCCAGCCTACGTATGCGGAGGAGCAATGCGGAAGCCTCTTGCCTAGAGAGCACTTTCGTCTGTGCCCCCATGGGTTATGCCCGTCATGTTGCTTTGTATCCAATGAATGGCGATGACATCTCTTGCCTAAGAATAGACTACGATCTCTATACGACAGATTACGGTGATTTGCTCATTGCTTCGACCTATTTGGGAGTGTGTTACAGCACATTTTGTTCGTCTGTAGAAGCAGCCGAAGCCATTCTCCGGGGGGCCTTCCCCGGAGCAGAGCTATTTCGTCGCTCCTCAGAGTGGCAGGTCAGGTTGCTCTCTTGGCTTAAGCCTAACACTCCTACAGATCAGCATATAGCACTTCATCTTATGGGTACAGATTTTAGGTTGAAGGTTTGGCGTGCGTTGCTGGAGGTGCCTATGGGATATGTGGCTACATACTCAGACCTTGCTCAAGCCATAGACAATCCTCGGGCCGTACGAGCCGTTGGTTCCGCCGTAGGGAGCAATCCCATTGTCCCGTTTATTCCATGTCATCGCATCATTCGTCGTGATGGCTCACTTGGGAATTATAGTGCAGAGGGAGGAATAGAGCAGAAGGCTGCGCTCCTAGCCAGAGAGAAAGTGGTCTTGTCAATTTGATGTTTAACTATGAGTAAGTCAAAGTATTACACGGCCGAGAGTGTCTCTGCTCAGCACTACGAGGCTCTTTTGCATGGACATAGCTATCCCCTTTATTATGCGCCTTGGTGGCTCTCCACGGCTAGTCGAGGTAAAGCTGTCTATGTGGCGAGTTTTCGTGCCGACCGATGCGTAGCTGTGTTTGCTGCTGCCCTTAGCTATGGACGATTGATTACACCCTCTTTTTGCCAGTATAGTGGTATTCTGTTCCTTGACGAGGGGCTTACTCTGTATGAAAAGCAATTGATTAGTCAGGCTATTCATCAACAACTGCCCAAACACACGTATTATCAAGTCAATTATCCGCCTAGCTATACTGATTGGTTAGGGCTACATTGGCTGTCATATAAGCAGACCACACGTTACAATTATATTTGGGACATCACTGGGATTACCTCTAGGGAGGAATTGCTTCAATCTATTAGCCCGACTCTACGTAAAAATCTCAAGGCCAGCGAGCGAGCAGGGTTCGTGTATGCCTCAAATGTGTCGATAGGAGAGGCTATAGCACTGCTGAGGCTAACGGCTAGTCATAAGAAGTATAGGAGTGATTTTGTCTTGCAGGAGCAACTGATTAGTCAGAGTATCGAGCGAGGGCAAGGACAACTTGTCGGTTTACGAACGCCAGATACGGGACAGTTAGCGATGGTTTCGTTCTTCGTCAAGCACCAAAGAGTGGCTTATCTGATAGGAGAGGGCAACGATCGTGCGCTCAGTGGGCGCTATCAGCTCAAGGCATTAGTTCTGATGCACTATATTCTACAGGAGCAGGTAGGTATAGACTTGATCGATTTTGAGGGATCTATGCTTGAGCCAATTGCCAAAATCTATCAAGCGCTAGGAGCCTATCAGCAGTCCTATATGACCATAAGTAAGGGGAGTAAGTATAGTTTAGCCGGATTGCGAGCTCGCCTCTTGAGGCGTAAGGGCTAATGTAAGGCTAAGCGGAATAGATGAGGAGCTGCCAAGCAACGAAGTTGTTGATTAGATGCAGCAATATAGGTATGCCAATTCGGCTAGTATAGTGATAGCTGTATCCGAGGACGAATCCAATAGTGAGGCGAGAGAGGAAACCGACCAAGGATAGATGCACTAGACTAAAGATCACACTCGTGACTCCAATCGCCAGCAATGGCCGATGTCTGTCGGCTGCAATAAAGAGGCTTTGCATAGTTCCTCTGAAAAATAGCTCTTCCACTAAGGCAGGCGTTAGGCAGATGACCACAAACTCCAAGAGTCTGCTACCCCAGCCCGACTGAAGTAGCTCTTTGATCTGTTGGGATACGGTATCTTCTATATCAATCCCCCAGCTACTAGGGAGTATACCGATGAGCCACTCGGACACGAAGCTAAGTGATGTAGAAGCTGCGACCATGCCACCAGCCACAGCAAATAGAAGCAGAAGAGAGAATGGGGAGCAAAATATCTCCCGCATCTCTCTGTACAGCCTCCTTGGTGTGGCTTGACGCAATAGCTGCCGCCCCTTGGGGTGGAACAATAGGGGCAGTAGAAATATGCCAATAGAGGACCACAGCATCGAATACATCAGAGCACTCTTGCTCTCGAGAATAGAGAACCCGAGCACCGAGGAGAGCGAGGCCACTCCTATCCCCACCAGCAGAGTACAGGCGAAGGTTAAGCCGATGAGGTATGCAATACTCAAGTATATGTCTGTCCTATTTGTCATGTCAATGCTGCTCGTAGGCAGGGAGGCGATTGCTCTTCCTGATTTGCTGCGGGGTGTAGCCAAAATTCTTGCGACAGAACTGGCACAAGTAGCTTATGCTAGAGAACCCATAGCGCTTGACGATATCTTGTAGCGTGAGCTCCTGCTGCAGAATATCATTGTAAATGTACCTGCACTTCTGCTGCATCATCCATTTCTGAGGCGATAGACCAAACTCCTCTACAAACATTCGCTTGAGGGTCGTAGGTGATAGTTTGAAGTGCTGGCCTAGCTCATCGATCGTTGCATTGCTATAGCCTAGATGGAATACTTTGGTTCGGAAGCCCGTATTCTTGCAGTGATAAAATCTAAGAAACTCCTCGGCCATCTGCCTCGTGTAGTCCAATCGTAGGAGTAAGAAGAACTCTTGGAGCTTGATGTCAAACACATTGACGTCAATGTGGGGAAACTTGAGATACAGCCCCACAGTTTTTCCCCACAACTCTACGCCAGATGACATCGGCATTGACCGCATAACGCATGGTTGATTGAGCTTATTCCGACAAGAATGCTTGCGCTTTTTGCCGCCGTCCTGACTAGTTTGATCGGGGCATTCGCCTAGACATAGATGAGTGCTAGGATGAAAGCGCATAGATAAACATGTCAAGCCGCTGGTTGTGCTCTCGAGAGAGAGAAAGCCTCCCATCGGAACTAAATAAATATGGTTACCACTGTTCGTTTGGAGTGTCTGCTTCTCATCTCCAATTATGTGCTCTCCTCCCATCACCCAAAGAAGAATGAAATATCCTTCACTTCGATAAATGCGTCTGTCGCCTTGCTTTAAGGTTGCTACTTCTGGTAAACGAAAGAGTGATGTTGGACATTGCTTAAAAGCCGAATGAGTAAAAAATATCTCGGACTTATTTGCTTTCTCCTCCCCTAATAGTAATTCCTTTCCCATATATCCTTCTCATTATAAATATTCTGCGAAGTTACAAAAAACAATAATTATATAATCATATAAGTCAGCCCTAGGCATTTTCGGGGGAGCTAGTAGAGGGGATATGATTATCTTTGTTAGATATTATTTATTTCTTGATTATCAGGTTGATATATCCTTGTCTTAGTGTATCCTAGGGCACGTATTGTAGTAAGTAATAGTATCGGATATATGTATAATCCCCTCCAATTTAAGTGCATATTTGTATTAAATTGGAGGGGATTAATGAGTTTGTGGGTCTAGATTGAGCAATATAATGAACTCATCGCTTATCAGAAAGGGTGACGCCTGCTATCAAACCTCTTCATATCTGAGACAGAAGCATTACCCGTGAACTGATTGAAGCGATAGATAAAGTGGAGCATAACGTATCGTCCTAGAGTATTGGTTTCTAGCATTGAACTGCTTAAAGCATTGCTCTCTCTGTAGATGTTGTTTTGCTGGGCTAGTACGTCGTATGACTTGAGGCGAATAGTCGCACTGTTGTTCTTGAGGAAGGTGTACGAGAGGCCGATATTAATCAGGGTTTGATCTCGATCGTAGCTTGATGTATACCCAGAGCTTGTGCGATAAGCAAGCAGAGCCTCTAGAGAGAAGCCTAGAGGTAGTTTGACATTCGTGTCCCAGTCTATACGGTAGTCCTGCGTGCTCTGCTGAGCTGTTTGTGGGAGTGTATTCCAAACATTGTAGTAGGCCCAAGTGCCTTTGATGCTGGAGTCTAGGCCGGCGTGTCTATAGGCCAGTGTTAGGCTTTCATTCAGTCTAATGGAACGAGCATCGTTACGCTCTTCGTCCACAAAGCCAATTTGATTGGATAGGCTATTGAAGCTATTGATGCGTAGCGAAAACCGCTTACCGGGGAGTGGTGTAGTGTAGAAACCACCAAGCCCCACACGAGCATTGCCGTCGGCATTGGTGTAGCTAATGGTACGTACGCCTGTAGCAGGGTTGTATCTCGTACGGCTGACAATGTCGTTTTGGATATACTGTAGATGAGCGAAGATATTTAGAGAGCTCTGGCTACTTGGGTTAAATTGGCTAAATCGCCCAAATAGATTATGCATATACGCAGTTTTGAGGTTAGGGTTGCCCTCGTAGACAACGAGCTGATTGGTCTTATCTCTCACGGGGGCTAGCTGGTCGCTGCTGGGCTGGAAGCTGCGGCCTCGGTAGTCTAAGTTTAGGCTAAGAGCTTTGCGAGGGGTATATCTTAGCCTGAATGTGGGGGAGTAGTTCAGTACGCTTTGGTTGATCTGTCGATCTTCCCGACCAATCTTGGTGTAGTTACTCAGGTGCGATGGGTCTAGGTTGATACCTGCTGTAACGTCTAGTTTGTCGGTAGCCTTCTTCAGTGCTAACCCGATACGATGGGATAGGAAGTGCGAGCGTAGCTCATTGCTGTACTCTGGGTTCACCAGATCGTATAGCCCAGTAGCGACTTGCTTCTCTCTGGCCACTCGATCAGACTTGACCTCTTCGCCCTTGATCTGATACTGTCCTTGTAGAGCAAAGCCACGACCTAGGGGTTCGACATAGCTTATCCTAGCTCGGTAGTTGATTTTGTTCGTCTTCGTTTCTAGATATTGGTCTATGTCTGTTATTTGTCCATCTAAATGATTGGTTAGTGTGCTCTGGTAGACCCCTGTAGCGTCATCTGTATTGATCCCTGCTAGTAGAGAAAGAGCTAGTGTACGCCCTTTATTCCCGAGTTTTTGGCTCAGGTCGATATGGATCCGAGAGTTTGATACCTTGCTATCCATAGACTGCTTGAGGCTACTGGTGTTTATCGTTTCGGTTCCCTGACCTCTAAAGGTTGTAGAGGATGAAGTCTTGTTTCCAGCACCTATACCATAGTTTACGTTTGGAGCCACGATAAGGGTGGTTTTGTCTGTTGGCTTCCACTCTAGGCGTAGGTTGGCTCCTGTATTGTATTTGTCATTGTGCTCCACAGATCGTCCTCGCTCGGTTGTATTGCCCGAGGCGATAATATCTGTTCGTTCGTATGCACTCTCTTTGAGCTTATCGCTGTTTCCGATGAAGGCACCAGAGGAGAGCTCCCCTTGTTTACCCAATGTGTAGCCTAGGTTGCCTCCAAGCACCTTACTGGTGCTAATGCCATCATTGCTATTGCCTCCGCCACTAGCCCCTCTAGCCCCTCTAGGCCCTCTAGTGTTCCCTCCGAATATATTATTCATCAGACCAAGATCAGAGGTAATATCACTGAATCCTGAGTTATTAGTATTGTTTGCCCCTGCCACAATGCTCCACTGTGAGCTATCTGAGAAGCGATTAAGCGTGGCATTGGCCTCGTATCTCCGATTTGGAACGCCAGTTCCAGCATACGCGGTGCCAAATAACCCTCTTTTATTGCTCTTCTTAATCGTTAGGTTGATGACTGTTTCTTCATCGCCATCCGAGAAACCGGTCATGCGTGAGGCATCGCTCTCTCTGTCTAGTACTTGGATTTTGTCTATTGCATCAGCAGGAAGATTCTTTAGAGCGACCTTGGGATCGCTCTCGAAAAAACGTTTTCCGTCTACCATGATCTTGGAGATATTCTTCCCATTGATCGTGATCTGTCCGGCCTCATTAATCTCTGCTCCGGGCAGCTTTTTCACGAGCTCCTCTAGAGCCGCTCCCTCACTTGTCCTGTAGCTCCCTGCATTGTACTCTAGGGTGTCACCCTTGACCACGACCTCATTAGCCTTGCCTACGACAGTGATTTCCTGCAGAGTTTTTTTGTCTTCGTGCAAGATGATGTCGTTTAGGAGTAGGGTATTCTTATGCTCCGTGAGGGATAGCTCTTGTTTGTGGGTGATAAACCCGATGAAGCTAACCTCTAGAGTGTATCTACCTGCGGGGAGTTTGAACAAGCTAAATCGACCTGAAGTATCTGTCGATATACCTGCTTGAGTCTGACCATTGGGGCGTAGTAGCCGTACACTGGCCTGTGGGAGGCTTTGCTTTGACTCGTCTAGTACCCGTCCTCTAATGTTGATGTTGCCTGCAGATAGTCCAAAAGCCAATCCCATAAGGAGGCAGAATAGGCTCAACCTTAATCTATAATTAACCATTTAGTGACTCTTGTGAATTTATGTTCTTGTTTTTACTTAGAATCAGGCGTAGAGCAAAAGTTTAATCTTCATCCTCGGGAGCGACCTCGCTGTATGCTCTCTGGTGTGCCCAAATGGTTGCTGTCGTATTCATAGCCCAACGGCTAAGAGAAGTCCTCAAATTTGAGAAAGTGAATATGCGCCATTTTGGCGTGTTTCTGAAGTTTGAATTCAATCCTCAGGAAAATGATTCTGGTTAACGAATTTGTGTTCCCGAATAAGAATTAGCGGCTCTCGGCCAAAAGTGAGGGTAGTATAGGGTAGGGTAGTACTCGGGTATTTCAGTTTATGAACTTCATGATCTCATAAATCTTTTGTAATGTTCTGTAACTTTCTAGTTATGTATGTTTTGTGCATGTGTTTTGTGATTGATAGTTTCGATTTATATACATGGTGTAACCTTAAGGCAATTACATGATTGCCAGATCTATTATAAGTAGCTTGTAACTAGTGCTTTTATGAGATTTTTGTAAGTAAGACATCCCGTTTTTTATGCTAATGAGTCTATGTGATTCGTGCTCAAGGTTGCCTTTTAGAGTTTTGAATTTCAATTTTAAAACTTCTTGTTTTTGAATTTGGAATTTTGATTTGTATATTTGTATCCAAATCTAGAATACAAACATCTCGGACAATATGACAGACTTTATCAATCTCGAGGCAATATCTACACGACTAAAAGAGCTACTAGAGAGAAGTGAGATGAGTGCTAAAGACTTCTCTACACAGACGGGAATTGCTCCGTCTACACTCTCGCAGATACTCAATGGAAAGACGATGATCAACATCGACAGCATCAACAAGATTATTTCTCGTTGGCAGGGGGACCCCAACTTCGATCCGATGTGGTTTGTCCTTGGCGAAGCCTGCGCACGCCTTGTAGATCAAGCGAACGCTTCGGAAGCAGCGTCGTATAAGGGCAGCTCGGCTAATGCCCATGACAAAGCTCTAGAACTTGCCCTCTCAAGTAAAATCGAAGAGGTGGGACGCCTCAAGGCTAGCTTAGAGGGTATGAAACCCAAGGTAATTGATCACATTACAGTTTTCTATACAGATAGGAGCTTCGAAACCTATCGACTTAGTGCTGACGAGTAGAGATATGGGATAGACAGGTAGCCAAGAGGAGCTGGAGTTGCTCCTACATGTACACAAAAAGCCCCGAAGCTGTGCCAAAAATGGCGCTTAGCTTCAGGGCTTTGGCTTTGTTTAAGCCTATGGATCAGCAAGTGCTAGAAGTCGTAGACGGTTACCCAGCCATGGGTGTCTGGCTCATCTCCATACTGGATAGCACGTAGCTTATTGTACATCTTCTCGCTGATTGGCCCTGCCTTGCCGTCTGGGCAGAACATATAGCTAGTACCCTCGTCTAGGTCGTCTACACGCTCGATGGGGCTGATGACGGCTGCGGTACCACAGGCACCTGCTTCTTGGAATGTGGCTAGCTCCTCCACGTGAATAGGTCTGCGCTCTACCTTCATACCCATGTCTTGGGCAATCTGCATGAGGCTCTTGTTGGTGATAGAGGGTAGGATAGATGTGCTCTCAGGGGTTACATACACGCCATCCTTAATCCCGAAGAAGTTGGCTGGTCCGCATTCATCGATAAACTCCTTGTGCTTGGCATCTAGGTAGATAACAGCCGAGTAACCTTTGGAGTGAGCAAGCTGACCAGAGTAGAGGCTGGCTGCATAGTTACCGCCGACCTTGTATGTACCCGTCCCTAGAGGTGCAGCACGGTCATAGCCACGCATGATAGCCATAGGGGTTGGTCGGAAGCCCTCCTTGAAGTAAGGCCCTACGGGAGTAACAAAGATCATGAACATGTATTCTGTCGCAGGCTTAACCCCTACCTGTTGCCCAAGACCAATCATTAGGGGGCGGAGATAAAGTGATGCGCCGGAGCCGTATGGAGGTACGAAGCGACGATTGAGCTTGATGACTTTCTCTACAGCTTCCAAAAACAGCTCTGTAGGCATCTCTGGCATCATGATACCCCGGCTGGTGTGTTGCATACGGTAGGCATTTTCTTCAGGTCTAAATACTCTCACTTTGCCATCCTTGCCCTCGAAAGCTTTCAAACCCTCAAACGACTCTTGCCCATAATGAAGACAAGTCGCTGCCATCGGGATGTTGATAGTTTCTGATGAGGAAATTTCTAGTTCGCCCCAAGCGCCATTGCGGTAGTAGCAACGGATGTTGTAGTCTGTGGGCACATAGCCGAAGGTCAAAGAAGACCAATCGAGATTAGCTTTGCTTCCCATTGTTTGTTTTATTTAAGTGTTTGTAAAATGAGGAATGGTTTTACAATCCCACGAGCAAAGTTAGGCTTTTGTTTTGGATAAAATGGGGCAATTAAGGACTATTTTCACAAATTGCTAGGGTATTACCTCTTAGGGCTTGACCGAGTGCTTCGGGCTAATTCTCCAGATTTGGTCAAATTCCATATCTTTGAGATAGTTAAACTCATGGCTGATGGCCAAGGTCTTTGCGATCATTTTCGTCGGATCACTATCAACCATAATTGGATTTAAAAACAATGAAAGAAACTATCCATGGTCTTCTGATTGCGCTGGTCGTTGTTTCCATAACGATTGCCTCGGTTATTTATTTCATTAAGCTCTTGATATTTATCATTAAGTTGATTTACAGAAAGACAAAAATCTATCTCATAAAGCGGGAGGAAGAGCGTAAAAAGCGTAAGCTTGAACCTAAGCCGATACATTTTACCCTACATATCACGATAAATCAAGTCGATAAGGGAGGTAAGAATATCCGTGCTAGATGAACAGCTTTGAGGATTTTGTAATATTTACATTTTAGATGACGTTTTGATGTATTGCTAAGCCCGCTCTCGTTCGGTAGCACAAAAATACCATAACCTCGTATTTGCCGCCTAGGAGGCTCTACACGGCAGTTGGCCTCGTTTCGGTACTTGTCCTCCAGCTAATGCAAAATACCCCGCTTAAACTCAATAATTACAACTTGCTGATAACAAGAGGATTTAACTCTGTGTCCGAGCAGTTTTATCCATTTGGAGTGAAGAAGTTTTGATTTCTTCCCATCAACCTTTTAGGATTAGTGGACATATCTCAGAGAATTAATGGGGCAGTCTTCTGAGATGTGTCCTCCAATTTTTCGTAGAAGTCGTACTAAGCCTTTCAGATCACCTCGACTGCCCCCAAGTTTAAGCCCGCTTTCTTTATAGATCTTAACAGAAATAGAGCAATTTCGTTGCCTCAAGTCAAGGATCTTAGGGTTCAACTCTGATGGATTTAATATAAGAAATTGGTGGCTAATTCTTATCTTTGTCCTAGCACTGTTGCTCAAGGTGAGGCAGTGCAACTTCATCAATCAATTCTAAGGTATTAAAGTATTATGGCAAGTAAGCGTAGACTAAAAAAGGGTGTTGTGGCTCTAGCGGCAGCATTATTCGACGAGGCTCTTCTATTCCGTGCCTTTGCTTCGGGTGAACAGGTCGATGAGCTAGAGGCCCTTATGGACGATATTATGGTATGGACAGATGATACGATCCGCCGTGTCGCTCGTCCCGACGGCAAGGACAATCCTAAGTTGGTACGTGCCTACTACACCAAGCTCCGCAGAGATATCAACGAAACTGCAGAGAAGTTCGACGAGCGCCTAGTTAAGGTGCTGGAGTCGTTGTAGTGCATCAAGCTGATTCATTACCCCTATCACCCAGCTGGTCGCATTCTCTTTGTTTGATTGGAGAATCGAGTGGCTGGGTGATTTTTTCGTGATTTCATAGCTCCGACTTACTATGTACGCTCCATCAAGAAGACTATCCTCGCAGGGGATCATTGCACTCTCACTGCTGCTCTATACCCTAGGTCTGCTTCTCTATGCACTACCTCTAGACCCATGGCGCACGGCTCTCTATGAGCAGATGGGTTGGCGCCTGCCAGTGCCTCTAGATCTCTCGTATAGCTCCCTGCTAGAGTTTGCCGTGTTGGTGCCTGCTTTATCCATGATTTCCATCAGACTGACCGACTTCTTCTTCCTACACGACAAGTACGAGCAGCGTCTTAGCCTGCTTATTCTGCCACTGATCATGTATGCTGGTTTGTATCAGTCTGGGAGCTACGACGGCCTTGTCATAGCAGGCTCGCTCGGGGTGCTTTGGCTGCTGCTAGGGAGTTATCAAGACACTGAATGCCCCTCTCGCATGGTGCTAGTCGGTGCCCTGCTTGGAGGGCTTGGACTCTATCATGCCAAAGCACTATTGCTGCTACCTGTGCTCGTCCTGATGCTCTACCGACTGCGCTGCCTTTCTCTTCGCAATCTGCTCGCTACGCTCCACGGGCTTGCGCTTACCGCCTTCATTGCTCTACCTATATTCTATTTACTAGATCAAGATCTGCTCTTCTGGCACCTCGGGCAGTGGGTACACTCATGGGGCGTTTGGGGCTGGACTATGGAGGCTAGCGGCACTTCTTACTCAGATCTCCTCCCTCTCATTGTGCTTGTTGTGTTTTTGCTCGTCGGTGTGGGTATGCACTATGTGCGTGCTCAAGGAGAAAATGTTCGCCAGCGTGAACAAGAAGCCTCGCTTATACAGTTATCTATTGGAGGGATTGCTTGCGCTATCCTCTCGTCCGAGAGCGTAGCGGTTCTGTACCTCGTGATCTGTGTACCGATTGTCACACTCCTGACTAGGGGTATTGGTCAGCTTCGGGGGCGAGCTCAGCGTATAGCACTCTCTACAATAGCTGTTTTGTTGTTACTGACAGCAATATTTCATTAGTATCCACTCACTAACTCTAAACATATTTCAACAAGATGAAAACAGACATCGAAATCGCACGTGGCGTCAAGCTACGCCCCATCTCCGAGATAGCACAGAAACTAGGTATTGATACCGACAAACTAGAGCCATACGGCAGGCATATCGCCAAAGTACCTCTATCGGTACTGGAGGGTAAATCTCCTAAGTCGAAGCTGATCCTCGTTACCGCCATTACCCCGACGAAGAGCGGACTGGGCAAAACGACCGTCTCCATCGGCCTATCGCTAGGGCTGAATAAAATAGGCAAGCGAGCTATCGTTGCCCTGCGTGAGCCTTCTCTGGGGCCTTGTTTCGGTATGAAGGGTGGCGCTGCTGGAGGTGGCTATGCTCAGGTGTTGCCTATGGAGAAAATCAACCTGCACTTCACTGGCGACTTCCACGCTATTACTTCAGCACACAATATGATCACGGCGTTGCTAGACAACTACATCTATCAGCACCGCTCGGACGCAAGCAAGGGACTAGCCGAGGTCCTCTGGAAGCGTGTGCTAGACGTCAATGATCGTTCTCTAAGGCAGGTAATCACGGGTCTGGGAGGCTCGGCCAATGGTCTGCCTACGGAGTCGGGTTTCGACATTACGCCTGCTAGCGAGATCATGGCGATTCTATGCCTCTCACGTGATATGCAGGACTTGCGCCGCCGCATCGAGAATATCTTGCTCGGCTACACGCACGCTGGCGCTCCATTTACGGTTAAGGATCTAGGTGTAGCAGGTGCGATCACTGTGCTACTACAAGATGCTATCGCGCCCAACCTCGTACAAACGACAGAGCATACTCCTGCATTCATTCACGGAGGGCCATTTGCCAACATTGCTCACGGCTGCAACTCTATCCTAGCTACTCGTATGGCTATGGCACATGGCGAATACACGATTACGGAGGCTGGCTTCGGTGCCGACCTAGGAGCAGAGAAGTTCTTCAATATCAAGTGTCGCACTGCAGGGCTCAAGCCAGACTTGACTGTCCTCGTAGCCACAATCGGTGGGCTCAAGATGCACGGCGGTGTGCCCGAAACAGACCTCAAGAGCGAGAACCTCGAGGGGGTACGCACTGGGCTAGCCAACCTAGACAGACACATCGACAATTTGCAAAGCTTTGGTCAGTCGGTTGTCGTATCCTTCAATAAATTTGCGACCGACACCGATGCCGAGATTGAGCTGGTACGTGAGCACTGCGCCACTCGTGGAGTTGGCTTCGCTATCAACACCGCCTTTGGTGAGGGGGGCGAGGGAGCAGTAGAGTTGGCTAAGCTCGTTGTCGATACGATCGAGAGCAATCCGTCGAAGCCACTCGTGCACACCTATGAGCTGGAGGCGAGCATCGAGGACAAAGCCAATGCCGTAGCGAAGAAAATTTATGGTGCCGACAAGATCACTTTCTCAGCTAAGGCCAAGAAGCAGCTCAAGCGCATCTCGGAGCATGGTTGGGAACGTTTCCCAATCTGTATCGCCAAGACGCAGTACTCATTCTCGCAGAACCCGACGGCTTATGGTAGTGTACGTGGTTTCTCTATGGAAGTAGCCGATATTGTGATCAATACAGGTTCGGAGATGATTGTGCTCGTTATGGGTACCATTATGCGCATGCCCGGTCTACCCAAGAGCCCACAAGCTCTACGCATCGACATCGTCAATGGCGAAATCGAAGGCCTGAGCTAGTCGGTAGATATGCTCAAAATGACAACTCTAGGGGCTATGCCACAGTGGCGTAGCCCCTAGTTTTTTCGCTATTCGGGAGAAATATATTACCTTTGTTGCTCGTTCACAATAGACAAGCGGTTGATTTGTGACGATCTACAGCCCCGAAAGACGGGAACCAGCCACAATGCTTAGGTTGCATAAGCCTTCGTCTGAGCGGTTGGTATGTTGGATTTAATAAAAACTGTATGAATTTTAAAGGCATTCTTTTCGGTATTGCTGCCGCCTCAGTCGTTATGACTATTGGTACATCAGCCGTTCGCCCAGCCGACCGCACTAGCGGCCTTGAAGCAGGTGACGTACTACCGGAAATGAAGGTAACAGCCGAGCGTGCATACGACCTTGTACCAGCAGAAAACTCTAATCGCTACACCCTCGTACACTTCTGGGCAGCTTATGATGCCGAGAGCCGTGCGGAGAATGTAGTTTGGGACAGGTTCTTTGCTAGCACTGTGAGTGATAAAATCGCCTATCGAGGCATCTGCCTAGATCCCGATGAGGAAGTATTCACCCAGACGCTGACGCTCGATGGCGTAGATGCATTAGACCAGTATAGCACTCCTAGGGACAAGCGCTTGGATCTGATGAGATCCTATGGTCTGGAGCAGAAGTTTCACTCATACCTCGTCGATGATAGAGGAGTAATCCTGAGTGTAGACCCTACGCCCGAAGAACTTGAAAGATTCTATTTACTTTAATCTGTCTGTACTCTGCGACATCATTTGTCTAGATTGGACAGCAACAAAAATGGCTACCAGTAGCAGCACTTCGCTCGCTGGTAGCCATTGTTTTTGTCGAGATCCCTATCGATTGAGAGATAACTATTGCTCTGGGACTACGACAAACTCCGTACGTCTATTGAGAGCATCACACACAGCCTGCTGCTCCTCGCTTAGAGCAGCCACAAACTCGGGCGTAAGCTGATCACCCTCCGTGAGGAATGGATACTGCTCTGCCTGCCTCTGAGATACGGTAACGGGTTTTTGCTGCCCATAACCACGAGAGAGCAGTCGCTCCGAGGCGATACCCTGCTCAATGAGGTAGGTCACTACTGACTGCGCTCTGCGTTCGGATAGACGCAGGTTATATTCCTGCACTCCGTGCCTATCGGCATGAGCCGATAGCTCGATACGGATCTCGGGATTCTCTTGCATGATACGTATCAGCTCCCCTAGAGGCTCGGCACTCTCGGGCAGTAGCTCTGCACTGTCGAAAGCATAGTACACATGGCGCAGAGCCTCGTGCTCTTCTCGAGAGGCTAGCCGAAAGTCCACAACGTACTGCTCGCTACGCTGCGCCACCTCTGTGCGGAAACGTGCGTACTGGTTGAGGTAGCCGGGTGCCGAGGCGAGCATCACGTAGCTGACATCGCCTCTAGCTTTGATGCGGTAGCTACCGTCCTGCTTCGTAGTGGCGACAACCTCCGAGGCATCTTTGCTATTACCCACCAGTCTGACCGTTGCTCCTGCGATTGCATAGTCGTCCCGATCCATCACATAGCCTTCAATAATTGTCACAATCTGAGGGAGGGAGAAGTGGTATAAGTGTGGTCTACCTCGCCCGTCATCTCTAGATGAGGAGATAATGCCTCTTACGGCTAGGCTCTCTTCGTCGGGTCTTTGGTTCAGCCGAGGGTCAAAAGCGATACCAAAATCGTCGGCATGGCTATTGAGGGGCTTCGGCAGTTGCTGTACATGCCACTGCCCAGAGGGGAGGAGTATGGCCTTGTAGACATCTAGCCCGCCATAGCTTGGGTGTCCGTCCGAGGAGAAATATAATAGGCTATCGCTCTGGCAGTAGGGGAATAGCTCGTCAGCTGGAGTGTTGATTGGCAAGCCTAGATTCTCCACCGCACCATAGCTATTGTTGTCGATGCTCACACGATAGATGTCTTTGCCGCCATAGCCCCCGGAGATGTCGCTCACAAAGAACATAGTCTTGCCACTTGGGCTGATGCTTGGGTGAGCCGCCATGATCGTACTATCACGCCAAATATCTACCAAATTGCCCTTGCTCCAGCCTTGCTCACCAGATTTACTCGCTCGCCAGATCTGCGCCGTTCGCATATATTGGTCCGATCGCTCGGCTAGGGTGTAGTACATTGTAGCGCCATCTGCCGTTAGTGACGGAGTACCCTCGTCTGCAAGCGTGTTGAGTGCGCCTACCAACGTGTCAGGCTTGCTCGACCATTGCCCATGCTGATCTCTCGACAGACGATACAGATTGCCGTCTAGCTCTCCCGTAATATCGTTTTTATCTCCCTCTCTGCCTCGATTGCTCCCGAAATACAGCTCCGAGCCATCTGGTGCGAAGGCTGGTGCATAGTCACTGGCACTAGAGCTCCAGCTATCGGCTCTCTGTAGACGGAACCTCTGTACATCGGCGGTATCGGTAAGGGCCAGACGACAGCCTTCTATCCCCACACGTGCCAAATGGCTTAGGCTATCTACAGCCAAGTATCGCTGATAATACTCGATTGCTTCAGGATAGGCCTGAGCCATCTGAGTAGCTTGCCCCAGTCTAAGCAAGAGGAGCGAGTCGGGATAGCCATATCGCTCTGCACTGCGGTAGTAGTTGAGTGCTCGTTGGCTCTGCCTCA
This sequence comes from Porphyromonas sp. COT-290 OH860, assembly GCF_000768935.1. Taxonomy (NCBI): domain Bacteria; kingdom Pseudomonadati; phylum Bacteroidota; class Bacteroidia; order Bacteroidales; family Porphyromonadaceae; genus Porphyromonas; species Porphyromonas sp. COT-290 OH860. The sequence continues at coordinate 52,284 of NZ_JRAR01000082.1, forward strand.
AGGTGCGATAAGCCTCCGCCGTATGCCATGCATAGTAGGCTCGTAGCTCTAGAGCTCGTGGCGGAGTACGCCGATAGAGCTGACTATATAGCGTGGCAGCACGCAGATATTCACCTCTCGCCTCGGCCTCGGCCGCTTCCTTGCGAGAGGTGCCACAGCTCGTATGGACCAACACTCCAGAGAGCATGAGCACACCTACGAGATGCTTTGACCAAGATAACCCAATGAAACGATCCATATTAACTAAATACTAGCGAATGTCTATGAGCTTATGTGTCTGTAGGCTGAGCCTCCATTGTGGATGTTTGAGGACGAACTCAACGCAGCGCTCTACCGAGGCTTTGTCTAGCTGCATAGCATCATCGCCTACGAAAATAGGACTAACCAAATAGGCCGAGGCCTTGGGGAGCTCCGAGATAGGCGGGGGGAGGGGGCCATCGGCCGAGATAGGGAAGCGGAACTCCGATACGCCCTCGGGGAAACTCTTGTGTAGTAGCTTCAGAGCCTCTGGCTTAGGGCTACAAGTGATGTAGTCTAGGCCTCGTGGTGGACGACGTGTGCCGTTCGTTTCGATAGCTTGAGTATATCCTTTGCTATGAAAAAACTCAACAGCTTGCTCCGAAAGCTGGAGGGTGGGCTCTCCTCCCGTCCAAATGATGAAGCGGGCAGGGTAATCCGCTATGGCCTGCCAGATCTTCTCTAGGCTCATCTCATCGCCGTGGTCGAAGTCTGTATCGCAAAATGAGCAGCGCAGATTACACTTGGCCAAACGAATGAAAATGGCAGCCTTACCTGTATTGATGCCTTCACCCTGAAGGCTATAGAATATCTCATTAATCAACATAGTCCTACAAAGATATGGGATATCCGAGCACCAATCGTATGCTTGGAGCTATTTTGTCATAGGTAGGTGATGTCACTGACGACAAAAAACTTGCTTTTAGACGTCTGAAAAGTTTCGTTGAGACGTCTAAAAACTTTGGTTAAGACGTCTCAATTCTACTAACCAAGCCTTGAAATATACATCTCAAATCTTGAAATATATAACTCAAACCTAGAAATATATATTTCCAGCCTTGAAATGTAATTTTGAGACGTCTCAATCGAACTTTTGAGACGTCTCAACGAAAGTTTTTAGACGTCTAAACAGAAGTTTTATGACGACTCAACTTACCACAACGTAATACTAAGGATTTGGCTACTGCAGAGTAGAGCGATACGAAGCATTATCTCAGCGGTTATATTGGCTTAGACCTATGGGGGCGAACAAGTGTGTTGATTGGGAGAGGAATATGGCAGCTCCAAGTATCTTATACGTGCTGGAAGGATTTGCACAAACGTATAAGATTGGGCGCTATAAAGGCTCCGATAAATCGTTAGGACAGATATACTTCGCCTAATATGCTTGATAGATCGGGCTTATAGAGCCTAATGAGTCTTAGGAGAGATGTGTGTTATCGGCCAGAGTGTAGCAGGTGAGTAAGCGTTAGCTCGCAAGGACCTCAATCAATAGTCGTATATTAATTGAACATAACACCTGTTATAAATTTATATATCTGATATACAATATCATATATTGCATTCCTTATTATATATACCTACGCCTGCGATGGAGATTAGAGGCGTTCGCTTTCCGTTGTCCCAGCGGCTCCGCCTCGGTACTTCTTAGTCTTGGTATTATTAAATCGGTAACTGACAGACAAACTTAGGTCGGGATAATCGGAATTAACTAGATGATATAGCTGGCCTGCTCGTGCGGCTAATCGGTACTCTTCTTGGCCAGTAGTCAGCATATCGTCAGCTCTCAAAGTGATGCTCCAGTGCCTGCCGATGCTTTTAGACACGGAGGTATCAATCTGCCAAACGTTGTAGAGCTTCTTGGAGAGCTGACTGCCTCCTATGGCTCCACTTAACCCAACGGTGCATACGATACCCCAAGGCAGATTGATGAGATTGTCCCAGCTGGCCTCTATTGTTGGCCTATGTTGGTAGCCCTTGGCGATGTACCACACGCTAGAGAGCGTCCACGAGGGTTGCCACACCTCCCAATTGGGGGTATAAGCTAACTGAGCCCGATAGATCTGAGCATCAATGTTTTTGTGGATAAGCATCAAACTGCTATTGTAGTAAGCGTGTCGCTCAATATCCTCCATCTGCAAATCCTCTGCTACCTGACCGCTTAGCTCAAGACTGAGGTCGTGATAGCTGGCTCCTAACGTCAAAGTGTGATCGACACGAGGCCGTAAGAGTGGATTGCCCGCTTCTAGTGCATACTCGTGGACGTATAGAGCCGAGTTTTGTAGCCATCGATAGCTAGGGCGTGTGACGGCGGAGCTATATTGCAGAGAGATGGCTCCATCACTATGCGAATAGGTAATGCCAGCAGACGGAAGCAAATACCATGTGCGACGTACAGCAATCTCTCGGTCAGTCTGCATGTCTTTCGTCCTCTGTTGTGTTTGCTCGAGACGAATGCCTAGATGAGCAGCATAATGCTCTGCGAAACTATTGGACCAATGAGCATAGACCGAGTTGCTGCGTTCTAGATTCAGCTGCTGGCTATTGGGGAGTAGCCTTAGAGCTTCTGGGGTTAATGTCTTGGCTTGTTGGTTGATTTGGCTCAAGTTGCCGTCCCACCCCAGCTGGATACTCCCCCATTGGTCCGATCGCTCTGCGTATATCCTCCAAGCCAATACTTGCCCAAGCGTTGAGTATTGTGCTTCAATACTACGTGTCGCAGGAGCAGGCTTGAGATCCTTTACTATGGCAGAGAGCTGACTATTCGCTTGATTATAGATGTAGCTACCCTCAGCGTGTAGCGTCCACTCCGATGCGATTAGAGCGTGGTAGTAGCCGTTTATCTTGTGATTGGTGTGTGGTCGTATCAATGCATTAACCTTCTCGGCTTGGTAGCTCCGACGGAGGATATCGCTCTGCTTCACTGTAGCCTCAATAGATCTAGTCTGTGAGCTGGTTGCCTCTCTGTGGTAGCGGTAGCTTAGACCGAATTCTTGCCCTACACGAGGTTGGTAGACCAAGTCTGTATAGGCATCGTAGCCAATCTCTCGATCCTCGCCTTGCGCCTTTGCTTCATTGATCAGATTGTCAATGGCTATTTCGTTGTCTTGCTCAAAGTTGTTGGTGCGGCCATAAGTACTTCCCGAGATCTTTAGGCTGAGCTTGTCGCCATGCCAGTAGAGCTCTCCAAGGGTATTGTACCCCATCTCTTGCTGTTTAAGTAGATCCATGCCAACGTATCCTCCCAAGTTATTGTCAGTTTGCTTCTTAGGAACAATCCGTATAGTGGCACGAGCAGGTGTGTTGGCACTAAGCTCATCGTTCATGACAAGCTCTATGCGCTCAATCTCCTTGGGGCTAATGTGTTCGAGATCTCCTCGATTAATCCTTCGCTCTGCGAAATACAGACTAGGCTCTCCCCCACCCTGAATCCGAAGGCTATTGGCGGAGGCTTCTACCAAAGGAAATTGGTCGAGCACCTGCCACAGTCGAGGTAGATCCGCCAAAGGGGTATCTACAACATGACGGACTAATCGCCCCTGCTCGATCTCTCGGCTTGTCCCTCTGTGCCGGAACATCTGTGCATCGACTGAGGTTGCGCCCAAGCCGATACAAGCGATAACAAGGCTTAGCTTACGGACAACAGCTTTCATAGAAGTTGAGTTGTGGGGTTAGCACTGTATAGAGGTTACTCTGCAGCAGTAGAGGTCTTGCTTCGGTATAGCTCATAGCGAGCCATAACCTCACGCACATATTTGTAAGTTTCTCTCCCTCGCAAATAGCCGTATTTGCACACGGGATCTGTATAGTATTTAGGGTCGCTCTTCAGTCGTATAAACTCCTCTACATGGCCGTCCCAGCGATTGGGGTCGGAGCCATACTTGCGTGCTAAGCGCTGAGCGTCTTGTATGTGGGCGACTCCTGCATTGTAGCCAGCTAGAGTGAGCCTTATGCGTTGCTCCACGTCCTCCACCGAGCGGAAATATTTCTCTGTCGCAAGTAGGCAATCTACCGACACACGAACCGATACGACGGGATTGAGCAGCTCCGCTTTGCTCGCACCGAAGCTCTGTCCAGTACGAGGCATAATGCCCATAAGGCCACGAGCGCCAGACCAACCGATGATCTCGGCTTTGAAGTTAGACTCCTGATAGGCGATAGAAGCTAGGATCTGCCACGGCCAACCGAGGCGTGGGGCTTCCTTTTGGAATAACGCGTCGTAGGGCGACAGATGCCCAGCGCCTAGGTGCAGCATCTCTCCACGCCAGTCGTAGGGCTTAGAGGAGGGCTCTTGGCTGTCTTCTGTTTGCTCCTCCTCGAAGTATCTTTTGTACAGCTGCTTGTAAGCCTCAACCTCTGGAGCCTGCTCTGCCCAGCGGTCTATAGCTTCGGCTAGGCCGACACGCTCGGGAGAGGTAATCCAGCGCAGACGCTGTGGGAACCCAATCTCTAGCTTGATGTCGATACTGGGGTAATATCTCTTGGTGAGCCGAGCGAGCTCTTGGTCTACTACGGTATAGTCGATCTCTCGGTTGGCCACTTGAGCCATGAGATCCTCACTATTGATCGTGTCGTCAGAGAGAGCGACGATGTCGATGTCGCCTCCAAGCTGCTGCTCTAGGTTAAGTAGTCGCTGTTCGTAGCGGGATTCGGCTGGTACGTGTATTCGCTTGCCTAGTAGCTGAGTAACATTGCTGACATACATGCCTTGTTGCCCTTGCTGTCGTGAGGATCTGCGCTGTACCAAGACTAGACCGCTTCGCTCCTCTAGCCCCGTATATCGGTAGCGTTGTTTCCCTGTGCCGCTGACAGCCTCTGGAGTAATACTTAGATCCATCAGTCCACTATCTATCAGATTATGGATCGCCTCAAGATTGGGGGCTATATGCAGCGTCATAGGCAGACCTAGACTATCTGCCATTAGCTTGACCAGCTCGTATTGGTAGCCCATCTCCTCATCTCGATAAGTGAAGTAGGTCGTTGCTCCAGAGAGAGTGACTACCCGCAGTGTATCGGGCAGAGCCATACGCCGAGCATAGAGCGTGCCCTGCTCTTTCTGTTTCGTACGTCGATAGCCTAAGGCAATACTTGCTCCTGCTATGGCTAAACCAAGCAAGAGTAAGATCAGAAGCATTGGCAGGGACTTGGGTTTGGCGACAGTCATAGCCTAAGGGAATTGAAGATGACTAATTAGTTCGATTGGTGGCTCTGAGCTCTTCGCTGTATCGCTTCTCGATATTGATTCGCTTTTTTCTGAGCCTTGCTGGAGGAGCCGAAGGCATTGAACTCAAATCGCTCAGGCAGATCTCTCGCCCAGTCGATAGCCCGATTGGGCTTCTGCCCCGATCCGCTGTGGAGAAGCTCTACGTCGTCGTACAGCTCGCCGCTGTACAGATAGGAGCGATAGCGTAGAGAGTTTGGTCGCACCTCAACGCTCTGGTAGAGTTGTAGCCCAGACCCTAGTCGATCGTGTATGGGATCGAAACCATTGCGATAGACCTTGGGCGAGCTGCTACTGATCACGTAGAGCGGGCTGATGGTGTCGGCTCTGTCTTTTGTCGTGATGCGAGAATAAGCGTGGTCATGTCCTTGGAGGACTAGGTCTGCACCTGCCTCCTCGAGTATGGGCTTATAGACATAGCGCATCACGGGGTGACTACGGCTATCTCTCACACACTGCACTGCGTGATGGAACATAACCACCTGCCAAGGCTGCCCCGAGCTCTCGAGCGCCTCACGCAGCCAAGAGCGATGACGCAGTATGGCGATCGGGTCGTTGATTCCGTTGCTATCGAGGACGATCAAACGCATCAGCGGGAAGTCTACATAGTAGCTCCGTCTCTCGAAGCCCTCTGGACCATTGGCGGGATAGTTGTACTGAGCTACCCAACGAGGGTCGAGCTCTCGAGTAAAGCCTTTTTTGAGGTATTCGTGATTGCCAGTGGAGAGGATAAATGGAGTTCTAGCCAAATAACCTGCACCCCAAGCAGAGTACCAGACACGCCAATACTCATCGGTGGGGCCCTCTATTTGGTCGCCCGCAGCGGCTACGAAACTTGGCCTAATGGCAGAGTCGATATGCCCTGTCAGTCGCTCAAAGAGCTCGCTACTCATTTGCCCAGATGGATCCTGCACATCGCCTAGATAGATGAAGCGCACAAGTGTGTCCAACCCACTGGGCATATCAATTCGCCCCGAAGCCTCTTGAGAGCCAGTCCTCACTCGGTAGAGATATGCCCTACCCTCCTCTAGGTTATCTAGGCTTGCCGTATAGTAGCAACCACGCCCAGATCGAGTTTGTACGATTTGTCCCTCGGCAGCGATGCTTGTCCAGTCTAGCTCCTGAGGAAGGATCATATCCGACACCTCGGCATACAAGAGTTCGGAGGGCTGTAAGCTCTCACCACAGCGCCAAGAGATACTCCGCTCGCTAGCGAAGTTCTGCCCGGGCGTTAGTGTCAGACGATCTATTTGCTCTGCCGTAGTATAGGGCTCCTCGGTTGGATTGCCGAACCAAGCCCTCCAGCGGAGCTTGAGTAGTATACCAACCCCTAAAGCAAGTACAAGCAAAACAATTAGAAGCCTTAGCCGCTTGTTCTTACCTCGTCGTTTCTCCTTCTCTCTCATTGTGGCCTATAAATCCAAGACAAAACCCTCGGGCAAGAACCCAGACACATCGCCACCGAAATGCAATAGCTCACGTACTACAGTAGAGCTGATGTGTGTGAGCTGCTGCGATGCTGGGAGCAAAACCGTTTCCATACTAGCAATATGCCGGTTGAGGTCTGCGAGAGTACGCTCATACTCCATATCTGTACTCGAGCGAACGCCTCTGAGTAGAAAGCGAACGCCCTGCTCTTGAGCGAAGTCTACGGTCAGACCATCATAGGTCAGCACCTCTACCCTCGGCTCACTTCTGTAAAAGTACCTGATTTGCCTCTGCCTCTGCTCTGAGCTGAAGAGGCAACGCTTGCTTTCGTTCACGCCAATGGCGATGATTACCTTATCAAAGAGTGCAAGCCCTCTATTGACGATGTCTGCGTGTCCACGAGTAAATGGGTCGAACGACCCTGCATACATAGCGATGGTATCCATGAGCTTATGGCTTTAGGTCGATGATTGCCTCCTCAAGAGGCGTCAAATTCTCTACCCCACTCTCTGTCACGAGGTATGTATTCTCTATCCCTACGGCACCGATGTGAGGCAAAACGAACTTCGGCTCGTATGCGATGACCATGCCAGTCTGTAGCACATCTTTGCTACGTCCCATTAAGACGGGCATTTCGTTGATCTGCAGCCCTAGGCCGTGGCCTACGAACTGAGCCTTTTGCTCCAGCCCCATGAAGTAGCCGGACGCACCTTCCTGCTCTACTAACTCTAGCGTACGGGTGTAGATGTCGGCACAGCTAGTACCGGGACCAGCCACTTGCATAATCTCCCCATGTAGTCGACGGCTAAGCTCGTGCAGACGGTATGCCTCTTCGCTCAGCTTGCCGACAGAGAAAGTACGGGTCATATCGGACATATAGACTCCATAGTTGCCAGCCATATCGACCATAACGGCAGAGCCATCACCAATCACTACCCCACTCGACCCAAGAGGCAGAGCCATAGAGCCTGCTCCGCCCATAGCGAAGTCGTATGGAGAGGGAGCGGCAGCATTGTCCCCTGCGATTAGGCTACCCATATAGATCTCCATAGCAGAGCCGAAAGTGCGGAAGATCCCCACAGACCCAGATAGGCGCATCACACGCTCTATCTCTATTTGTAGCTCTACATCCGTCATACCAGAGTGATAGAGCTGAGGGATCTGTCGATAGACCTGCATGTGTGCCTCGGCCGTCTGACGGATTTGTTGGATTTCTTCCTCGGTCTTGACCATACGAGCCGTGCGCAGTAGCTGGGTTGCATTGGCGAGCTTCGCATGTGGCAGTAGTTTGCGCTGTCGCTCAATCTCTGAATAGCTTAGCTCATCTAGCTCAAGAGCGATGGTGCCTATTGTAGACAAATCTATGTGCTCGGCTATCTGCTCTATCTTGCGTACGTAGTGGATTTGAGGCTGCGCTCCGTAGGTCTGCGGACGACGTACGAAGAACTGAACCTCCCCTTGGGCTGGTATGTAGGCAATCCCAGAATAGATCTGCCCAAAGAGATAGAGTAGATTAACGTTGCTGGCCACGAGCATAGCATCTATGCCGCTGGCACGCATCAGACCTTGCAGTCGCTCATGGCGACGAAAGCAATCGTTATGTATCATAGTTCAGGGTGGGTAATATGTGAAATATAGATGTGAATCTAGCTATGGCAAGAAATCTTGCCCTGGCATAGGAGGCGACAATGGGTCGAAGCTACCAGACGGATCGTTGAAGTCGGGCGTCGGCTGTGGCATATCCGTTTTCGCTCCTAGCCTAGAGCGACGTACGGTAAGGCCACTGGTATTGAACTCATTGCCAGCACTAGGGCTCTGATAGGGTGAGAATTTTGCAAACTCGCTCTTGAAGGTTAGGCGCACATCTCCCACAGGGCCGTTACGATGCTTGGCTATGATGAACTCCGCCACACCTCGTAGCGACTCACCCGTCTTCTCGTCTTGTGTAATCTTGTAGTACTCGGGGCGATGAATGAAGCACACAATATCGGCGTCCTGCTCAATGGCCCCCGACTCACGCAGGTCGGAGAGCTGTGGGCGCTTACTATTGGCATCTCCCTGTCTATTCTCTACCCCACGATTGAGCTGAGAGAGTGCAATGATAGGTATCTGCAGCTCCTTGGCAAGCATCTTGAGCGAGCGCGAGATCATACTCACCTCCTGCTCACGGTTACCAAATCCCATACCGCTAGCGTTCATCAGCTGTAGATAGTCGATGATGATCATCTGCACCTTGTGCTCTCGCACGAGGCGGCGAGCCTTACTGCGCAGCTCAAAGACAGAGAGGCTCGGGGTATCGTTGATGAAGAGCCTACCGGAGTCTAGCATTTTGATGTTGGTGTATAGGCGTGTCCACTCCTGCTCGTCTAGCTGACCGCTCTTGATCTTATCGCCCGAGATCTCACAGACGTTGGAGAGTAGACGCTTAACCAGCTGTACGGCACTCATTTCGAGGTTGAATAGAGCTACTGGTATCTTGTGATCGACTGCCATATACTTAGCCATCGACACGACGAAAGCAGTCTTACCCATGGCAGGACGAGCTGCAATAATAATCAAGTCTGACCTCTGCCAACCAGCCGTCATCTCGTCGATAGCAGGGAAGCCAGAGGTAATGCCGCTAAGCCCGTCTTTGTTGTTGGCTGCTTTTTGTATTTCCTCCACAGCATCTTTGACCAATGGGTTGATCTCGGAGAAGTCCTTGGAAGAATTGTTTTGTGCGATCTCGAATAGACGCCCCTCGGCTCTCTGTAGCTGCTCGGCGATGTCCTCCGTATCCTCGTAGGCATCTTTGAGTACCTCGCTAGAGAAGCCAATCAGCCTACGACTAAGAGCCTTCTTGGCCAATACGGCTGCGTGAAACTCTAGGCTGGCCGTTGAGAGTACTTTAACCGTTAGACCAGAGATATAGGCAGGCCCACCGACGAGCTCTAGTTGCTCGGTTCGTCTAAGCTCTTCGGTTACGGTAAGCATATCGATCGGGTGCTGGCTTAGAGCTAGTGTCGTCATAGCCGTGTAGATCAGTTCGTGGGCTTTGACGTAGAAAGAGGTCGGTGTGAGCATCTCGCTTACACGGCTGTAAGCATCTTGCTCCAAGAGTATCGCACCAAGCACAGCCTCCTCGAAGTCTACCGCCTGAGGTGGCATACGCCCATCGAGAGGCACGATGGGCGTATCCTTAGGTGTTGTTTTACGTTTGGCTCGTTTAACTTCTGCCATAGTTGATTAGTCTAGTTTTAGTACGGCCAAGAAGGCTTTCTGTGGTACCTCTACGGTACCGATTTGTTTCATACGTTTCTTACCTTCCTTCTGTTTCTCTAGGAGTTTACGCTTACGAGAGACGTCACCACCGTAGCACTTAGCTGTAACGTCTTTACGAACGGCCTTGATCGTTTCTCTGGCGATCACCTTGGCGCCGATAGCTGCTTGAATGGCAATATCGAACTGCTGACGAGGAATGAGCTCCTTGAGTTTCTCACACATACGGCGGCCGAATGGTACACTATTGTCCACGTGCGTCAGCGTAGAGAGCGCATCGACAGACTCTCCGTTGAGCAGAATGTCTAGCTTAACGAGCTTGCTAGGGCGGAACTCGCTGATGTGGTAGTCGAAAGAAGCGTACCCCTTGGAGATGCTCTTGAGCTTGTCGTAGAAGTCGATCACGATCTCCCCTAGTGGCAGGTCGAAGAAAATCTCAATGCGGTCGCCTGAGATGTACTCCTGCTTGACGAGCTGACCTCGTTTGCCGAGGCATAGCGTCATGATGGGGCCTATATAGGCTGTATTGGTGATGATAGAGGCCCGAATATAGGGCTCCTCAATATGGTCGATGTGCGTTGGCTCGGGCAGACCTGCGGGGTTGTGCACCTCGATGCAGTTGCCCTTCTTGTCATACACTTTGTACGATACGTTGGGCACCGTGGTGATTACATTCATGTTGAACTCTCGGTCTAGACGTTCCTGAATAATCTCCATGTGTAGCAATCCTAGGAAGCCACAGCGGAATCCAAAGCCGAGGGCAGCAGAGCTCTCTGGCTGGAAAGTCAGAGAAGCATCATTGAGCTGGAGTTTCTCTAGTGAGGCACGTAGGTTCTCGAAGTCCTCACTCTCGATTGGGTATAGCCCTGCGAATACCATAGGCTTCACCTCCTCGAAGCCTGCAATGGCCTCCTTGGCTCCTCCTACGATGTGGGTAATGGTATCCCCTACCTTAACCTCTTTACTAGTCTTGATACCCGAGATAATGTAGCCCACATCGCCAGTTCTGACCTCCTTGCGAGGCTCCATATCTAGGCGGAGTACTCCGATCTCGTCGGCATCGTACTCTTTACCTGTGGCTATAAACTTAACGTGGTCGCCTTTTTTAATCGAGCCATTCACCACCTTGAAGTAGGCGATGATGCCACGGAAAGGATTGAAGACCGAGTCGAAAATGAGGCACTGGAGAGGTGCGTCGGGATCGCCCTTGGGTGCAGGGATACGCTCCACTATGGCAGAGAGTATGTCTTCTACGCCAATTCCCGTTTTGCCACTTGCCCGTATGATCTCCTCACGTTTGCAGCCCAAGAGGTCGATAATCTGATCCTCTACCTCCTCGGGCATAGCACTCGGCAAATCCACCTTATTGACAATGGGGATAATTTCCAAGTCATGCTCTAGAGCCATATATAGGTTAGAGATCGTCTGCGCTTGGATACCTTGAGCCGCATCAACGATGAGCAGCGCCCCCTCGCAAGCAGCGATCGAGCGTGACACCTCGTAGCTAAAGTCCACGTGTCCCGGAGTGTCAATGAGGTTGAGCACATATGGCTCTCCATTGTGAGTATAATTCATCTGGATAGCATGGCTCTTGATGGTAATACCACGCTCACGTTCCAGATCCATATTATCTAGCACCTGCTCTTGGAGTTCCTTACCCGTTACGGTCTGCGTTGTTTCCAATAGTCTATCGGCCAAGGTGCTCTTACCATGGTCGATATGTGCTATGATGCAAAAGTTTCTAATCTTATCCATATTATAGGTGCAAACTTACACAAAATCCAGCGATTGCTCAACTACCTCTTGCCTCTGTCGTCCTATGCTCTCCAGACTTGCATCGGCTGAGAAGTGCATTGATTGAAGGAATAGTGCCAGAGGAGAAAAAGCAATCATATAAACTAGCTGTTAATATTTGCTAAAGGATCTCTCCTACTCCTCTACCTCATGCAGGAGCAATCTTGATGTATTCACTAGAGAGCTCAAAGAATTGATGGGAAGATTTAGTTGGATTGATGGACTAATTCCCCAAGGTGTATCCACTAATCTAAAAAGATTGATGGGAAGAAATATTTCGAAGAGGCTTTCGAGAGGGGGAAATTGGCCGGATGACCTTTATATAATTCTGTTTTCCAGTCTATTATATAGAGGCTGTTTAGGGTGTATGTTTTCATTGGTCTAGGGCCAATGCCCTAAAAAGGGCTGGACGCAATCTAGAGCCCTCTAGGGGGCAAATATAAGGTTTGACATTTTCATGCTTACTCAACTTTCTTCTCCCCATCAATAAGACGAAAAGTGAACGAGAATCTAAAATTCCATTAATCAAACTTCTTAAGCCACGAGCTTATCCAGATACCATAAGAAGAGAGGGAGCAGATCGCACAATGTCGATTTACTCCCTCCCCGTGGTCACCTACCTTGCAGAGGCGTGCTACATAACCCTAGTATTTCGGGCGATATGACTTACTTTGATGAGTGCCGTGAACTAAGATGCACTCGGTACAGCAGACCTCTGTCTTAGTCGTGACTACTTATTGCAGCGATTGAAAAAGTCGATAGCCTCTAGCTCTGCCTTGATTTGGGCTTCTTCCTCGTCTGTGATATTCATGAAAGGCTTGCGATTAGGGCCGAGGTCTAGACCGATGAGCTTCATGATGCGCTTACCTGCACAGATATTGCCACGATACTTAGCAATTACATCAATCACATCTTGGGCATAGTTCTGTAGCTCACGAGCCTTCTTAATGTCGCCCGCTTTCCATGCCTCGATGATACCATTCAGACAGATAGCATTGTAGTTGGTCGTACCTCCGATACCGCCTTGGGCGCCCCCCATAACGAGGGCAGAGAGTATCGTTTCGTCCTGCCCGTGGAGCATATCATACTTGCCACCCTTGTAGAGCATACAGCGATTGTACTCGTAGAGATGCTCGTAGGTATACTTAATACCAGCGAAGTTAGAGATACGGCCGTCCACAGCCTTGAGCAGATCTAGCATAGATAGATAGGCTCCGTTGAAGACCGGGATATGGTAGTAATAGAAAGGCAACGAAGGCGCCGCTGCGGCCATAGGCTCGATGTACTGCACGAGCTGCTCGATGCTACCAATCTTGGGGAATGGTGTAGCCATAGCCCCAATACCCCAAGCGCCAATCTTCTCGGCGTGAGCTGCTAGGCGTGCACTAGAGGTAAGCGATGTGCTACCTACGTGCACGATTACTTTGAAGCCCTCGGGAGCTACACGCACCCATTCCTCGGCTAGCTGCATACGCTCCTCTTCGCTGAGCATATAGCCCTCACCAGAGGATCCGTTGATGAATACCCCTTTGAGCCCTGAGCGAACCAGCAGAGCACAATACTCGGGTATAGGAGCGAGATTCACATTACCCTCGGCATCGAAGGGGGTGAATGGCGCATCAATTAGACCAATGATCTTTTCCATTTTGATTTATTGATTTGATAAAAGTTGATTTGGATATCCGAAGTTATAGGGAGTCTTTGCCTAGAGGTTTACTCCATATTGTCTGTTTTGGGGCGCAGCAATAGGAGCTGAATCAGCACGACGATACCAATAGCGACTGCCATGGTAGCGAAGTCGGAGCCTAGGTTGTTTGTATCTTGGCTCTTGCCTAGTGCTTGAGTGATGTAGCCACCAGCGATGACACCACTCATATTCATCAGGCCATAAGCCGTGGAGCGGTAACGAGAGGGGAAGAATTGGCAGAGGATAGGCATATTGTTCGTATCGAAGAAGCCTAGCCCGAAGCCAAAGAGGAAGCCTCCGCCCACCACTGTCACATACGAGTGCCCGAAGCCCAAAAGGAGTAGAGCTGGCACCATCATGCCGAGCCCAATGGCAGAGGTATAGACACGCCCCTTGACATTGGTCTGTGCCCAACGGTCGCTGATAGCACCACCGACGAAGACCCCGATAAAGCAGGATAGAGCGATCGTCGCCGTAGAGATAGGCCCAGCGAGTGTCATATCAATACCTAGGTTCTGCTCAAAGAGTGTTGGGAGCCAATTCTTAGTAGCCCACCCCGGTAGGCTTGTAGCGGTAAAGAATAGCAACATACCCCAGAAAGATACCGAACTGAAGATATGGCCAAGGCTGGCAAACATACCTCTGAGAGAGTTCTGTCCCTGAACTGACTGTTGGCGCTGCTCCCCTCGGCTAGGTACCTCGTGTAGCAAGAAAATGAGCACAAGAGCATATAGTGCACCGAAAAGGCCAAAGTAGAAGAACGTACTCTGCCAGCTCAGTTGCTCGGAAAGCAACGCTCCGAAGCCTCCTAGAGCTTGACCAACGTACAGCCCCGTCATGTGTACCCCGATAGCTAGAGATCGGCTACGGCCAGAGTGAAAGTCGGCAATCAGAGCTAGCGCCGCAGGGATATACATAGCCTCACTGAAGCCCATAACCATGCGTAGGGCATAGAGTGTGGAGAAGTCGTGCGTGAAGCCCATCAGGAGCGTCACAGTAGACCAAACGAATAGACTACCAACGATCAGCCACTTGCGGTTGATGCGGTCTGCGATGAGGCCTGCGAAAGGGCTCGCTAAACCATAGATCCACATGAAGGCGGCCATCAGCACGCCAAACATCTCTCCCGACTCTAGCTCTTTGATGTCTACGCTCATCGCAGACTTCATAGTCGAGAGCATCTGCCTGTCCATATAGTTGAGCAGGGCTACGACCCAGAGTAGACCAACGACGATCCAAGGATAATACTTACTATGCTTCATATTTCAATTATTTGGTTAATCCTCTTACCAAGCCTAACTTTTGAATACAAACATAGTTAAATAATCATTTTTTCGACAATCTATGGCGACAAATCTGACTTATCCGCCTTAACACGCTATTAAGTCTTCTGTTTTGTTTATTTATTCAAGTAGAGAGCAGCCTCTAAATCATTAATACCGCCGAGATAAACAAAAATATCTTCACAATAAAACGATATCTCTCCTTTCACTTTATTATGTGTCCTATACCTTCAAAAATGGGGTTAGATGTGTGTCGGCTAGCTTGTCTTTTCCATGGGTTTGTTTCTGGATAAGGTGCCCAGAACACAAAAAAGGTTCGTCAAAATGCAAATTTTGACGAACCTTTCGAATTAAGAGCTGTACCCGAAGCGGGACTCGAACCCGCACAGCCAAAATGGCCAAGGGATTTTAAGTCCCTCGTGTCTACCATTCCACCATTCGGGCGCCTAGGATTGCTCCTAATAACGGGTGCAAAAGTAAGACATTTTCCTCATATAACACAGTGAGTAGTCTATATCTTCCCAAAGATTTCCTCCCATAGGCTAACAAAACATACAGCAAGATTGTACAGCAAGGACTACAATCAGTAGAGCCACAAATATTTATCGAGATTTAGATGTAAGGCCATACGAAAGGCGGTGTGTCGAAATGTAAACTTCGACACACCGCCTTAGAATAGGATGTTTAGCCTAGAGACTTACTTAGATCGCTCTAGCTTTAGAGTTTCTGAGGGCTGGTCACATAGCTCCGATGGACCGAAGTACTGGATAGGACCGGGATAAACGTAACAAGTGTTCTCAGCCCACTCGGCACGCTTGCTTACGAAGTACTGGAATGGCTTACCATTGAGGTCTACGAGTGCCTTCTGGATAACTGGCTTCATAGCACCATGACGACGCTCCATATTCATCATCATAGTCGTAGGGATACCACCAGCGATCCACTCCTCTGCGGGAGCCGTTAGGTTCTGCACAGAGCTCATATAACCAGTAACGCCTGCGCTGATCAGACAAGCAGCCGTACGACCTAGAGCATAGCAGTAGTCTGCATCGAAGTTCGATGGCATAGCGCAGCGACCCTCGTACCCGAAGAAGTGTGTTAGGGCAGCGAACTTGCCATTGTACTTACCTTCGGCCTTCCATGCTGCAAGCTTGGTAGCTACCATCTCGGCCAGAAGCTTCTCCGTCTCGATGAGAGATACTTGTACGTTGCCGTGTGGGTCACGGTCTAGGGTTAGCTGGCGAGCTACTGTAGCTGGTAGGCTAGCATAGAGAGCAGAGTTGGCTTCGCTCAGATGCGCTGTCACATAAGCACGTTGTTCGTCTGCAGGTACAGCACGGAACTCAGCTTCGTGGTGTGCGAGGTAATCGTTGAGCTCTGCGATCAGAGCCTTCATAGCAGGGATAAACTCTACTAGACCCTCGGGAATAAGTACCGTACCGTACTGATCACCCTTGGCTGAACGCTTAGCCACAGCCTCGGCGATAGAGGTTACTACGTCATCAAGAGTTAGGTTCTTGGCTTCGATCTCCTCAGATACGATTGCGATGTTTGGCTGTACCTGTAGGGCACACTCAAGAGCGATGTGAGAGGCAGAGCGACCCATCAGCTTGATGAAGTGCCAGTACTTACGTGCAGAGTTGCAGTCACGTTGGATATTACCGATAACTTCGCTGTAGACTTTGGTAGCGGTGTCAAAACCGAAAGAAGTCTCGATCTGCTCATTCTTGAGGTCACCATCGATTGTCTTGGGGCAACCGATTACCTGTACAGGAGCATCGATGCTCTTGTAGTACTCGGCTAGTACGGCAGCGTTGGTATTGGAATCGTCACCACCGATGATAATCAGAGCGTTGATAGAGAGCTTTTTGATGATTTCTAAACCCTTGTCGTACTGCTCAATCTCCTCTAGCTTGGTACGCCCAGAGCCGATGATGTCGAAGCCGCCAGTATTGCGGTACTCATCGATGATGTCGGCTGTCAGCTCCTTATAGTTGTGCTTAACGAGTCCGTCTGGACCCATCAAGAAACCATAGAGTTTGCTGTCTGGGTGGATCGCCTTGATGCCATCGAAGATACCAGAGATCACGTTGTGTCCGCCGGGAGCCTGACCACCAGAGAGGATAACACCTACATTGATAGGCTTAGCTTCAACAGCTTCTGTCGTTGCTTCAAATGTCAGCTTTGGCAGTCCGTAAGTATTGGGGAATAGTTCCTTGATAGCTTCTTGGTCACTAACGCTCTGTGTAGCTTCGCCCAATACAACCTTCACCGAACCACGGAGAGCCTTGGGTAGCTTGGGGCTATACTGCCCACGAGCTGCTTGCAATGCACTTTTAATCATCGTCTTAATTATACTTTATCTTAAATATTGGTTACACTTAAGTTTTTCACTGCAAATATCGCAATAATTTATCAAACTGCCTCAATTCTTGATTTTGAGCCTACAGGCTTATCAGGGCAACCGCATCAAATCTTTAGCAGCTTTTTGAGATAGTCTATATTCAGAGCAGCCTTGAACAACCTCTTCCGTAGGGATAGCTTGTCTTTATANTCAGGGCAACCGCATCAAATCTTTAGCAGCTTTTTGAGATAGTCTATATTCAGAGCAGCCTTGAACAACCTCTTCCGTAGGGATAGCTTGTCTTTATACTGAGAAACAATGGCTAAAGCGAACTTTCTGAGCGTGTTTAGATTCGTGGCAGAGTAGTCCTTGCGCGCTCGGCAAGCATCTTCCCTAAAGGTTACATCCAAATGCCAATGAAGCCTATTCTCAATCCCCCAATGCCCTCGAATATATTGCCCAATCAACTGACAATCTTCGTGTGGTAAACTGCTGATATAATACTGCTTATCCACACGAGTCTCTCCCTCTAAACTACTAATCTCACGCTCCACTTGAATTAAACTTCTTAAGCCTCGCCATTGACTATATTCCTCCTCGTCAAAGACCTCCGAAGCAGACAATGTGGTATAGGTTCGCTTCTCAATACGACCATGATTTTTCTCCAAGGTCTCATAACTATGACATCTATATTGTCCTGTAAAGCAATCCTGAACATCCTCATACAAGTGTTTTTGATTGCCCTTGAGGCTTAGGATGTAGTCGGCTTCTGATTGGATAATCTGATTCGCAATGTTGGTTTGAGTCCCCATAGCATCTATGCTGATGACAGCCCCTGACAAATCAAGGCTATCCAAGACTTCTGGAATGGCTTGTAACTCATTGCGTTTCTCAGCAACAGTCTCTTGAGCAAGGCTTAAACCTATTTCATCGACCCAAGCTGAGAGAATATGCGTACTGCCCATTTTCTTCTTGGAGCCTCTCAGACGTTTGCCGTCAATGGCAATATGTTTACCTTCTAAGTCGCTAATCAACTCTTGCCCATAAACTTGAAGACAAGCATAGAGAGACTGAGGCTCAATACGTTGGAGCACTCTCTCGAAGGTGTCTGCGCTTGGACAACCATTAGGCAACTCAACTAATGGGCGAAGCAATTCTCCTCGCTCTAAGCAAAGTTCATGCATCGACTCATAATCCTCGCCTCCACACAAATAACTCGCCAGTGCAATAACTAAAATATCACTTAACTTATGCTTGCAACGACCCACTACCCGTGGGTCTTCTACCTTAGAAAAATAATCTTGTACATCCATAACTCAAAGATAAGCCTATTTTGATGCGGGTGCCCTGC
>NZ_JRAR01000009.1:0-49576 GCF_000768935.1 Porphyromonas sp. COT-290 OH860
ATGTCGATACAGTTAATTACATATTAAAGATAGTAATAATCAGGGATATACACAACGTTTCTAGCCGAAAAGAGGCAAAATACCGTGCAACGGTCTCATAAGAATCAGTGGAGACATCTCAGCAGATTAATCCACCAATTTCACAAGATTGATCCTTCAATTTATTACCAATGCTCAATCTGTTTTTAAGAACTGCCCTACCATTCTTATTTTTCTTCAGACAAATTATTAACACTATTTAACCAAAAAGATGAAAATCGAGCACGCACCTCAATGCTCGGCCACGAGCACAGAATACCAAGTATCCGACAGCTACCCATAGATCAAGACAACTCAAATCCAAGCGCTTACATTAGTTAGCTCCAAGCATAAGCAAGATTATCCGCTGCACATTTGGAGAATAGAGATATTATCGCTACCTTTGCATCGCATTTGAGGGACATAGCTCCTCCTTATGCTTCGGGATTGTCTCGTGGTGTAATGGTAGCACAACAGGTTTTGGTTCTGTTTGTCAAGGTTCGAATCCTTGCGAGACAACAATAGGGGAGCGTCACTCCCCTTTTTTATTTATGACACGCATCGACAGGCCCCCACTGCTTCACTGTGGTTGTAGGACCTAGACACCTTTTGCCAATTGAGAAAATATAATTTACCTTTGTCGCGCATAGCATATTGACATCGACTTACAAGAAGGAAGATCAACAACAATTTAGGAATTTTTCACGTTATTGTTATGGTAGCCGAGAGGCTCCCCCTATAAATTCATATATAAGTAAATAGATGAGTACAGAAGAAAAAGCTTTCGGTATAGGACCTAGAGCCGAAGCCCCCACACGTCCAAGACGCACGCCTATCGCTACAGCCGATGGTTCTCAGGCGGCTAAATCGTCGGATGCAGGCGCAGTGTCTGGTAGGCGCAGGCGTGTACGCATTAGCACCAGCGATGTCGTTGATCAGCAACGCCCATCAGGTAGCTATGGAACGAAGAGATTCAACAACAGATTTCCCGATAGAGGCTACAACAATCCCAATACCCGTGATGAATATTCATCTCAAGGCTACCAAAGGCATCGCAGCTCTCAGGGGACTCAGCAGGGCGAGATAGACCCCTTCAACAGAGTAGACTACGAGCAGCGCTACCAAAACAAGAGAGCCGAGGGTAGCTACGACTACAACTATAACAGATCTGAGCAAGGCGCTGGCCCTCGCAGACCCAGACCTCAACAAGGAGCTGGCGACAACTACGCAGGCAAGCCCAACAAGAAGAAGATGGTCAAGAAGCCCAAGAAGGTCTTCAAACCCATCGAGCCAGTCAAATACAAGGAGGAGATAGACCCAACGAAGGAGGTTCGCCTCAATAAGTTCTTGGCCAATGCAGGCGTTTGTTCTCGTCGAGAAGCCGATGAGCTAATCCAAAAGGGAGAGGTCTTCGTCAATGGTGTAGCCGTGACCGAGCTAGGCACACGTGTCACCTACCAAGACGAAGTGGTATACAACGGCAAGCGTGTGGAGCGTGAGAGCAAGGTATATGTACTGCTCAACAAACCCAAAAACTGCGTGACGACCTCCGACGACCCAGAGTGTCGCCTAACAGTAATGGACATCGTGCGCAACGCATGCCCCGAGCGTATCTACCCAGTGGGGCGTCTAGACAGACACACCACAGGAGTGCTGCTCATCACCAACGATGGCGATCTCGCTTCCAAGCTCACGCACCCCTCCTTCCTCAAGAAGAAGATCTACCATGTGTGGCTCAACAAGCCTGTGGCTATGGAGGATATGCAGAAGATTGCCGACGGTATAGAGCTAGAGGACGGAGAGATCCATGCAGATGCACTGAGCTATGTCAAGGACGATGACTTGAGCCAAGTAGGCATCGAGATCCACTCTGGCCGCAACCGTATCGTACGCCGCATCTTCGAGCACCTCGGCTACAAGGTGATTAAGCTAGACCGTGTTTATTTCGCTGGTCTTACCAAAAAGAACCTACCCCGTGGTAGATGGCGCTACCTCAACGAAGATGAGGTCAATGCCCTACGTATGGGAGCCTTCGAGTAGGGCTTAAGGATATTTAGGCTTAGGCCATAAACAAGCAAGAAAAGGAATACTACAAATGAAACGAACTAAAATAATCGACGTCCTCAAGGGCGAGCTAGTCGGACAGACTATTTGCGTCAAAGGCTGGGTGCGTACCCGTCGTGGCAACAAAGCAGTGAGCTTCATAGCCCTTAACGATGGCTCTACCATACACAACCTGCAGATCGTAGCCGACAACGAGCGTTTTAGCTCAGAGCTAATGAGTACGATCAGCACAGGGGCTAGCCTATGTGTAGTGGGTCAGCTCGTAAGCTCTCAGGGGGCAGGTCAGAGTGTAGAGATACAAGCCGAGAGCATCGAGGTGCTAGGTACAGCAGACCCAGAGAGTTACCCACTACAAAAAAAGGGGCACTCGCTTGAGTTCCTCAGAGAGATCGCCCACCTGCGTCCTCGCACCAATACATTCGGTGCTATCTACCGCATCAGACATCAGATGTCTATAGCGATCCACACCTACTTCCACGAGCGTGGCTTCGTGTACTTCCACGCCCCTATCATTACAGGCAGCGACTGCGAGGGAGCGGGTCAGATGTTTCAGGTCACGACACTACCTCTAGACAAGCCTCCCTTGTGTGAGGACGGAGGCCTAGACTACGCTCAGGACTTCTTCGCTCGTCCCACAGCACTCACAGTGTCTGGTCAGCTCGAGGGGGAGATGGCAGCTATGGCACTAGGGGCTATCTATACGTTTGGCCCCACCTTCCGTGCCGAGAACTCCAACACGCCACGTCACTTGGCCGAGTTTTGGATGATCGAGCCAGAGGTTGCCTTCATCGAGATCGAGGAGAACATGGACCTAGCGGAGGACTTCATCAAGCACTGCGTCCAGTGGGCACTCGATCACTGTGCAGACGATATCAAGTTCCTCAGCGAGCACTTCGACAAGGAGCTTATCGATCGCCTCAACTTCGTTCTAGAGAAGCCATTCAAGCGCTTAACCTACACGGAGTGCATCGAGATCTTGGAGGCTGCCGTGGCCAAGGGCCGTAAGTTCGAGTTCCCAATCTATTGGGGTGCCGATATGAGTAGCGAACACGAACGATACCTAGTAGAGGAACACTTCTGCACGCCCGTGATCGTTACGGACTATCCCAAGGAGATCAAGAGTTTCTACATGAAGCTCAACGAGGACGGCAAGACCGTGCGTGGTATGGATGTACTCTTCCCCAAGATTGGTGAGATTATCGGTGGTTCGGAGCGTGAGTCCGACTACGACAAGCTACGCCAGCGAGCCGAAGAGATGGGTGTCCCCGACAAGGATATTTGGTGGTATATGGACTCTCGCCGCTATGGCACAGCGCCCCATGCGGGCTTTGGGCTTGGCTTCGAACGCCTACTGCTCTTCGTGACGGGTATGACCAACATCAGAGATGTTATCCCCTTCCCTCGCACCCCACGCAACGCTGAGTTCTAAACAGAATACAAATATGCCTGCGCCCTCCCTCGAAGTCATTCGGGGAGGGCGTAGTGCTTACATCAATCATAGACAATCAATGACAATCAAATGTATAGGCGTGCTAACCTCTGGAGGGGACGCACCCGGCATGAACGCTGCCATACGTGCCGTGACACGTGCGGCTATCTACCACGGCATCGCCGTCAAAGGCATATATAGAGGCTACAAAGGCCTAATAACGGGCGAGATCAAGGACTTCCAGACCCAAGATGTGAGCAATATCATTCAAAGAGGTGGTACAGTACTCAAGACTGCTCGCAGCGAAGAGTTCAAAACCGAAGAGGGTCGGCGCATCGCCTACCAAACCATGCAGGCACATGGCATAGATGCCCTAGTGGTCATTGGTGGCGACGGCTCACTCAGTGGCGCTAGGCTCTTCGCAGAGGAATATAATTTCCCAATCGTTGGCCTACCGGGTACAATAGACAATGACCTAAGCGGTACCGATCTGACTATCGGCTACGACACAGCTCTCAACACAATCGTCGAGGCGGTAGACAAAATTCGTGACACCGCCTCCTCACACGAGAGACTATTCTTCATCGAGGTCATGGGTCGAGAAGCTGGCTTCCTAGCACTCAATGGTGCTATTGCCTCGGGCTCGGAGGCCGCCATTATCCCGGAGTTCGCTCTAGAGAAGGATCAGCTTGCAGAAACTATCGCTAGTGGTTTCCGCAAGACGAAGAATAGTAGCATCGTTTTGGTGTCGGAGAGCGAGGTAACTGGTGGTGCTATGGGTATCGCCGAGCGAGTACGCAACGAGTATCCACACTTCGACGTGCGTGTCGTAATCCTCGGGCACATACAGCGTGGAGGCACACCCAGCGCTCAGGACCGCATCTTGGCAAGCCGAATGGGTGTAGCAGCGATCGATGCTCTACTAGAGGGGCAGCGCAATGTAATGATTGGCATCGACAACGATGAGATCATCTATATCCCCTTCAGCAAGGCGATCAAGAAGAACAAGGCCATTGATGAGCGGCTCGTATCAATCCTGCACATGCTCTCTATCTAGTGGGGCAACACAACGAGAGCTCCTCGCTAGGAGGTACAAACACAAGAATGGTATGTTCTGAACCATGTGCCCCTCTACACCGTATGCCACCCCTATGTGGGTGCGTGAGTTGAAACGATAAGATTACTCGTAAGGCATGAGGGCAGATCGGCTCGTATTGATTGATTTTGTTACAGAATATCTGTAACTTTGCCCTGTACGGCTTTTTGCGCCCTAACCAAAAGAGTAGCTGATGACTTATCGTATAGCACATAGCATATCCAAAGAAATTAGGCGTATGCTTCTAGCTCTCTGCCTCGTACTAGGGGTAGGAGAGCTAGCTTGGTGTATCCATACGGACTCTCTCTGGCATCAGCAAGCAACCAGAGATGTGCTCTCCCTGCGATGCCGCCCACCAAAAGTTACCTACACTAGACCTCTAGGTGGAGTAGTTGCCGCTACCAACGGAGCGACAATCGTCATCGCAGGCAATCAGGTACAAGGAGCTGTGCAAATAGAAGCCCCAACAAGCCTTATCCCACGCAGTAGCGAAATGGGCGACCAAGGAGAGAAAATAGAGCTCCGCATCGTGGGGCGAACCATCTACTTCAACCAAGAGGTTGAGCAAGTCGAGCTCATTGACCTCACTGGCCGTCGCCTTATGGTACAGTACAACACGCGCCAAACCTCTCTAGGAGATATCCGCTCGGGAGTCTACCTGCTTAGATGCTCTAGAGCTGGGCAACTGGTTACGACACGCCTAGTACTACGATAAGGGGAGGCTCTAGGGCTCTCTCATGACATCATTCACAATTATAGATATGACTATTACGAAAAAACTGACAACGCTCTCACTCGCTCTGGGGGCGTTGTTTTTGGGTGCTTGTTCCGATCAGGCGAGCAAGCAGCCTCTAGAGGAGCCATCTCTGATTCCACTACCCAAGGAGCTTAGCCTAACGCATGGGGCATCGTATCAGCTCCCCAAGGTCATTGGCTTCAGCACCCCAGACAGCGAATCGCACTGGGCGGATATCTCTAGCCTACTAAGCACAGAGCTTGGGCGTATCACCTCGCTCAAGGTAGAGCAGAAGCAAGAGGGTGCCGAGATTCGCTTTGTCAATAATCCCGAGATTAAATCACCAGAGGGATACACACTCGTTGTATCTGCAGACGGCATCGAGATACAGGCCTCTACGGGGCTTGGCTTCCGCCATGCAGTGCAGACCTTGGCACAGCTCACCGATGCCGAGGGTCGGGTACATCAAGCTGAAATCAAGGATGAGCCTCGCTTCGCTTACCGAGGACTGATGCTGGATGTATCGCGCCACTTCATGAGCACCGACTTCATCATTCGCCTACTCGACGAGATGGCTCGCTACAAGCTCAATCGCTTCCACTGGCATATCGTAGACGGCGGAGGCTGGCGTATGCAGAGCGATGCCTATCCGCTACTGACCAAGAAAGCAGCTTGGCGCACAGAACGTGACTGGGACAAATGGTGGCATGGACAGGATAGGCAGTTTGTCGAAGAGGACACACCCGGGGCATACGGTGGCTACTATACCAAAGACGACATCAGACGTGTGGTAGCGCATGCGAGCAAACTAGGCATCACTATTATCCCCGAGATTGAGCTCCCCGGCCATAGCAACGAGATCGCAGCAGCCTATCCCGAGCTATTCTGTCTAGAGCGCTGGGACAAGTCTGTAACCGACGTCTGCATCGGCAACGAGGCTACATTCACCTTCTTCGAGCGCATCCTCGACGAGACGATGGAGCTATTCCCAAGCGAATATATTCACATCGGTGGCGACGAAGCAGCAATGAACCACTGGGGCGACTGCACCAAGTGCCGTGCTCGTATGAAAGCCGAGGGGCTCAAGGATCTACATGAGCTACAGAGCTACATGATCAAGCGTATCGAGCGCTTCCTGCTTAGCCGTGGACGCAAGCTCATCGGCTGGGACGAAATCCTCATGGGAGGGCTTGCCCCAGAGGCAACGGTGATGAGTTGGCGTGGCGAAGCTGGTGGCATCGAGGCAGCCAAGAGCGGACACGATGTGATCATGACGCCCAATGGCTTCCTCTACCTAGACTACTATCAAGCTATCGCAGAGCATCAGCCCCGTGCTATCGGGGGCTATGTTCCTCTAGAGAAGGTGTACAGCTACAACCCCGAGTCTAGCAGCCTAAGCGCAGAGGAGAAGAAGCACGTACTAGGTGTGCAGGCCAACCTCTGGACGGAGTATGTAGAGAGCGATGCGCACGCCGAGTATATGTACTTTCCCCGTGCGCTAGCCCTAGCCGAGATAGCATGGTCGCCACAGGAGAAGAGGAACTACGAAGACTTCCGCAGGCGCGCCACTAAGCAAACCGAGGCGCTTAGGGCGAGAGGCGTCAACGCCTATCCGCTCAATGGCATCGCCACTGAGGTTTCCACAGATCTAGACAAGCAGCTCACGAGCCTCACTCTAAGGGCTGAGCAGAGCGATGTGGAGATCCGCTACACCACAGACGGTAGTGAACCAACAGCAGAGAGCGAACTCTACCAATCGCCTATCACGACCGCCGACTCGGCTCTCGTGGTGGCTAAGCTCTTCAAAAACGGCATGGCGCTCGACTCGGTCAGCCTCAAGTACCGCATCGACTACCACAAGGCGATCGGCAAGGCAATCAAGTATGCCAACCAATGGAACGTACGCTACCCCGCTGCTGGCGAGAAGACCCTCATCGACGGCATCAGAGCCACCCCAACCTACCTAGACGGCATGTGGCTTGGCTTCACCGAACCTCTAGACGTGACGATAGACCTCGGCGAGACACGTGAGCTCAAGCACATCTTTGCTCGCTTCATGCAGGAGCGCGAGCAGTGGGTATATATGCCTCGAGAAGTAGAGGTACTCGTCAGCCAAGACGGTAGCAAGTTCGAGAGCCTAGGCACGCTCCCCCCAAAAACGGACGAGCACAACCCTCGCCCTGTCTTTGAGGTATTCGACTTCTTCCCCCGTACTTCGGCTCGATACATCCGCATGCGTGCAGAGATTGGCCGTAGCGTTGGGCACTTCATCTTCCTAGACGAGATCGTCGTCCACTAGATTCTCTCCCAAACACGTCAGAGTAGATAAGCTGCTCCATACACTTATCTACTCTGACGCTCCTTAAAGGGAGTTGTAGCAGAATTAACTTGGGATACAACCCTCCCGCAACGCAACTTTTAACCACAACCAACTCGATCAGCTATGACCTTCCGTACCCTAATGATTAAAACCCACAGAGTACTCGGTACTCTAGTGAGCATTTTCTTCGTCGCTTGGTTTCTGTCCGCTTTCGTGATGATTTATCATGGCTTCCCTAAGTTCTCCTCAGACGAGGCCCATCGCCTCCACCCTAGCCTACCGAACTTCTCTCCTAGCGACAGCCTACTCGCCGTCATGGAGGCAATGCGTACGCATAGCCCAGAGGGCAAGCCGTCGTCTCTCTCACTTAGCTATAATCCAGTGGTGGGGCATCACCTCGCCACTAGTGGAGGTGGAGAGGAACACTGGTTCACTCTCGAGGGTAAAGCTATTACCCCCGAGGCGCCAACAGTCGAGGTATGCCACAGAGTAGCGGCACTCTGGTCCGACAAGATCGAGCGTATCGACACCCTAACGACCCTCGACCAGTGGACGCCTTTCTCTAGGCTTAGGGAAGACCTCCCCTTCTACCGCCTAAATCTCTCCCAGCAGGGGCGCAAGGTCTATCTGAGCGGACGAGACGGACACATCATCACCGAGCACACTAGGAGCGAACGCATCTGGGCTTGGCTAGGGGCTATCCCTCACTGGGTCTACTTCACTTGGATACGTGAGAATAGAGATCTCTGGGAAAATCTAATCATATTTCTCTCTGGTCTAGGTAGCCTCATGACCCTCACGGGTCTATATATAGGTATAGATGTCTTCGTCAGAACGCGTAAAAGCAAGCGCGGTGTGCACTCCCCCTACAAGCGACGCTCCTACCGCTGGCACCACATCATGGGGACATTGGGCGGTATATTCATTTTGGCATGGGTATTGAGTGGGCTCATGTCTCTAGCCGATATACCTAGGTCCATCAACGGCTCTCCCAAGCAGAACGCCAGAGAAGTCCTAAGCGAGCAGGCACTTCCTCTTGGCAGTTACCCAAAAAATCTCATTAACCAGATCCTCAGCCGAGGAGATGTGCGTAGCCTTCGCTGGAGCTCCGTGGGCAATATCCCCACAATCAAGGCCACCGACAGCCTAGACCAAACGATCTGCTACGATGCACGCACAGACCTACCCACACCGCTCAACCTAGAGCGCTCTCAGCTAGAGCAGCTCATCGGGCACATCTACACAGACCGTACGTGGCAGATCGATCGTCTGGAGGAGTACGACGGCTACTACATCAGCCGCAATGGTAGCCTCCCCCTACCCGTCTGGCGCATCCAAATCGAGGCAGAGGACAATCCCTACATCTATGTACACAGCCAGAGCGGTATGGTGCGTACCCTAGACAGACGCGACCGCTGGCAGATGTGGGTCTACAACAAGCCTCACAGCCTCAAATTCACTTGGCTCGTAGACAAGCCTATCCTCTGGCAGATCGTATGCTGGGTGCTTCTACTCGTCGGTACAGTCGTTTCAGTCACGGGAGTAATCCTCGGCGTTCGCTACCTGCGTAGATCCCTAAAACCAAAGTCTAAGCGCTGAGAGCAGAGCAAGGCGTGAAGAAGATATCTGATAGTCATAATTTCTATTCTATATTTGGCAGATGAGCTGTAACTTTGCACCTTAGACTTACGCAAATAAATGCGACGGACAGATAGACAGCGACTCTGTGAAGATTAATAGAAAATATCTCCTTAGGGGTATCCTAACCCTTATCCTTACACCAATCATATTGGTACTCGTAGCGGGCATCGCCCTCTACATCCCTGCCGTACAAGATATGGCAGTACGCTATGCCTCAAGAGAGGCTAGTCAAACGCTCGGCATGCAGATTGAGATCGGACGCCTACGGCTAGGATTTCCACTCAAGCTACGTCTGGAGCGCTTGTACATAGTACAGACTCCCCCAGATACTCTGCTTAGCCTAGACGAGCTTAGCCTAGGCCTAGACCTGATGCCTCTACTGAGCAAGCAGGTCTATGCCCCATCTATCCTAGCCAAGGATATTAGGCTCAACTATTTCGATAGTGCCAGCACCACACAGCTTACCCTCGACCAGCTCACTGGACAGAGTCTATCTGTCGATATAGATGCCCAGTGCGTACACCTCGAGATACTCCGCTCACAAGGGGCTAGGGTTCGCTACCACAGCCTAGATACCCTCGCCAAAGAGGAGGAGAGCGAACCGCTCAAATGGCAGATACAGGCAGATCTACTAGAGTTTTTGGAGACAAGAGCTCAAATAGATATGCCTCTAGACTCCATGATCGTTGGTACAGAGGTGCAAAGGCTTAGGCTGGAGGATACACAGGTCAACCTAGAAACGATGCGCCTAAGCCTAGGTCATGGACAGATTGAGGGTGGACAGATTAGCTATGCCAAGAACTACGATGCTCCCTCTACAGATTACCTAGACTACAACCACATCCAAGCCGAAGACATCGCCCTAGAGGTACACGACCTGCTCTCCGAGGGACAGCTGCTCCAGTTGAGGCTCTCGGGCGGTCAGCTTCGTGAGCGTAGCGGTCTGACCCTAAAGCATCTATTGGGTTCTATCGCCATGGATAGCGTCAAGGTAGAGCTGACCGATCTGGCACTACGTACCTCTCACTCTTCGTTCTTTGGCAATCTCTCCATGCCGTGGAGCATACTCTCTGGCGATAGTACGGCACACTCCGAGCTACATCTAGACTGCTCGATAGGATCCGAGGACGTGAGGAACTTGACGGGGCAGAGCCTCCTGGCTTACGACGAATTCGCTAGCTACGAGAGAGGCCTCAAGCAAGCCGAGCTCACCAATCCTATCGATCTGGGCATACACGTTTCGGGGACACTCAACCACCTACGTCTAGCCCAGATGCAGATGCTCTGGGCCGATGTGCTAGACCTTAGCGTAGAGGGCGAAATCTTTAGGTTAACCAATGATAAGGAGCGGAGAGGAAAACTCAAGATCGAGGGCGGACTACAGCGTAAGGCACGCTCTCTATTGGCTTTGGTGTCGCCAGATATTGCCAAGACGTACACCCTGCCTGCGGGGCTTACACTCAAGGGAGATCTTGATATGGGTAGAGGTAGACATCATCTGAACCTAGTTCTCAAACAGGGAGATGGCTCGGCCAAGCTCTCGGGACTATTGGTCGAGCAGAGCAAACAGTACCAAGCCGGCCTAGAAGTACGAGCACTCGATCTCAAGCGCTTTATGCCCGGGGGGAGCCTAGGGCTTCTCTCTGCCGACCTCTCGGTCGAGGGACGAGGATTCAACCCGATGAACCGGCGTAGCCATAGCGGGCTCAAACTTCGCCTACATCATCTACAGCAAGACTCGTTACAACTCGAGCAAATTACCCTCGACGGCAATCTAAACGAAGGGGCTCTAGTACTCTCGCTAAATAGCTCCAACCCGGGGCTCAACCTCGCCCTACAGGCCGATGCTCTCTTGACAGGGCCAACGATCTATGGGAGCGTTATGCTCGATGCACAGGAGCTGGATATGAAGGCATGGCAAATGTCCGAGTCGCCCCTAGATGCTAAGTTTAGACTGACGGGAGAGCTACGAACCAACCTCAAGGACGAGTATCAGATTACCTCTCTTGTGGAGGATCTCAGCCTCAATCTCTCTGGCAGGGTGCTCAACCCCAAGGAAGTACTTCTACAGGCGCTCATCAAGGGCAATCACTCCGAAGCAAGCGTTACCTCTGGCGACTTAAGCCTACAAGCCTCTGCAGAGACTGGACTAGAGGGACTAACAAAACTCGGCGTGCAACTAGGCAGCAAGGTCGATAAACTGATGGCAGAGGTACAGGGCACGCGCCCCATGCAGACACGCCTAGAGGACATTCTTCCGATACTGCCTCAGCTATCCATAGAGATAAATATGGGTACGGACAATGCGCTCAAGGACTTCCTCGCAGAGCAACGAATCGCCCTAGGCAGCCTGTCGAGCCAAATAGGCCACGACCGAGAGCAAGGACTCAATGGGTATCTGCGTCTAAGCGACCTAAGGCAAGATACCCTGCGTCTCAATGCGCTTGACCTTAGCCTCAAGACGCTTCGCTCGCCTCGCACTAGCGACGCTCGCCCTATCGCCAGCTCTCGCAAAAAGGCTATGCCGCCACCGATGCCACTAGATAGCATGACACTAGAGCTCACGGCCAGCATCGACAAGAAACCATACAGAGCTCAAGAGGGCTTCGGTATCACAACCAAACTGCTAGCCACACTACAGAGAGCTAATCTAGACCTAGAGTGGCTCGATGCACAGAAGCATAGCCGACATCGAGCCAACGTCCTCATTACTTGGGATGGCTCACACTACTTCGCGCATCTACTCTCTTCGCCTCTACGCATCGGCTATCAAGACTTTGAGGTTAGCCCACGCAACCACATTGCCCTAAACAAACAAACGTATTTCCTACGCAGTGATCTCAGCCTAACGGGAAAAGATCGCGCACTGCTCTCTCTGCAGGCTAGCGACTCGGTAGCCAATGTACAAGACATACACCTGATGGTGCAGAATCTTCGCCTAGAGGACTTCGGCGGGCTAGGATTAGACAATATAGGAGGCACAGTCTTTGCCGACGTTCGCTATTCCCGCATCGGCGACATCAACCAAGAGCCAATCATATCGGGAGATATATCCGCTCAAGGGCTTCGCTACGAAGACAAGGAGCTTGGACACTTCGCCACAGCGCTATTCTACGAGCCACGAAACAATTCCTCTCACTACATTACCGCAGAGATAAGCTATCGCGGCACACCTGCACTATCTATAGACGGTATCTATCGCCCCGACAACGAACGTACGCCCCTATCTGGGAGCCTGACGATGACGGACTTCCCGCTAGAGATGGTTAATCCTTTCCTTACGGCCTACAGCACAGCTCTAGCAGGCTCTATTAGTGGCAACTTGTCTCTCTCTGGCGAGATTACGTCCCCTCAGATACAGGGATCTATCGCCACCAAAGACGGACAAGTAGACCTCAAACAGCTAGCCACTCAGATACAACTAGACAGTATCCCTCTACGCTTAGAGGGTAGCGTCCTGCACTTCGACCACTACTCCCTACGCTCGGCTGTCGATCCTAAGCATCCGCTCTACATAGACGGCAGTGTCGTGGTCTTCGGTAAAGAAGCAACCAAAACAGACCTACGCCTACGCGCTAACGAGATGGTACTGCTCAACCAGAGTAGCCCCCAAAGCGAAGAGCAGCTTGTCTATGGTAGGCTGATTGCCTCGAGCGATATGCGGATCACTGGCCTAGCCGATGCGCTCAAGGTGAGGGGACGTCTGTCCGTGCTGGGTGGGACGAACTGCACCTACATCATGCGAGAAGGGCCACTAGAGATGGGCGATAAGATTGGCGAACTGGTAACGTTCGTCGATTTCTCCGACACGCTCTTCGTCAAAGCACCGGTAGAAACGACACGCCTCAGCGGTCTAGACGTCAATCTCTCGCTACACTTCGACCCCTCAGTACGCTTCGGCGTAGACCTAACGGCAGACGGGCGTGACTATATGAGGGTACAGGGCGGAGGAGATATGCAGTTCAATTACCCACCATTCGGCGAGATGAGTCTCATTGGCCGATATGAGATGAGCGGAGGTGGTAAGCTACACTACACTATGCCTATCGTCGGCGGTAAGCTCTTCAACATAGACCCGTCGGGATACCTTCTCTTCAACGGAGATGTCGCCAACCCGTACATCAACTTCATCGCCACACAGACGGTCCGAGCGACTACGGGAGAGGGCAAGAATGCGCAGAAAACAAACTTCGTCGTAAGCATCAAGGCACAGGATCACATCGACAACATACAGCTAGGCTTCGACCTATCTGCTCCAGAGAACCTAAGCATCCAAAACAGCCTCAACACTATGACGGCAGAGGAGCGAGGCAAACAGGCGATAGGCCTCCTCGGCACGGGCATCTATCTAGCAGGTAGCAGGGGCAGAGGCGACTTCAACCTCGACGGGGCGTTGACGAGCTTCTTACAGAGTCAAATCAACAAGGCCGCAGGTACTCTGTTGCAAGGCACCGACCTCGATATAGGTATGGAGGTGCATGACGGAGCCAATGGAGGTAACACCTACACGGACTACACCTACAGTTTCAGCCGAAGATTCTACAACGACAGAATTCGCATCGTAGTAGGTGGTAAGATCCAGAGTGGCAACGTACCAAGCAATAAGGAGCAGACCCTCATCGACAACGTAGCGCTTGAGTATCAGCTTGACCAAGCTGGAGATCAATACCTCAGACTCTTCCACAAACGAGTTACAGACAATATCCTAGAGGGCGAATATACCGAGACTGGTGGCGGATATCTGCTCAAGCGCAAGCTAAATCATCCGTGGGATCTATTTCGATTCCGTCGTAAAAAGAAATCCTCCGAGGACCGAACTCTCGACAGCATCAGACCTAGCCTATGGGCGGCTCCCATCATAGAGGGAAAGGTGGATACAATACAAATGACTAAGTAATTATGACCAAGCAAGCATCCATCTGGGAGCATAGCTTCTCGATGATTGGCACCATCATAACATTAACCCTAGTGCTCTCTCTGGTATCCTGCTCCATCAGACCCTATCAGGGGCCAGATGATATCCTCTACACGGGCGTCAAAGATATTACCTTCGCTGGCGGGGAACGCAACGAACATACCGAGATAGCCAAAGCAGCAGCGGAGGAGCGCTTCAACTATGCGCCCAACAACTCCATCTTCGGTAGCGCTTCGTACCGCTGGCCTCTACCTCTGGTAGGGCCATGGATACACCTCAACTACGCTAGCGACTCGACTTGGCTGGGGCGTTGGGCACATCGTGCCTTTGGCTCCAAGCCTATCTGGATCCGTGACGTCAATCCTGCGCTGCGTAGCCGAGTAACTGAGCGTGTTCTAGCTGAGTTTGGCTACTTAAATGCCCAAGTTACTCATGAGATTCACCCCAATAAGTCCGATTCACTCGAAGCTAAAATCTCATATCATGTCAATTTCGGTTCGCTATATCGGATTGACACGATGGAGTACCTACCGACTTTTACACTCAAAGATTCCCTCAAGCTAGTGCATCGTGAGCAGAGCGTGCTCAAACCGGGGCGTCTATTTACTCACGACGTTCTGCACAATGATCGGATCGAGGTTAGCTCCAAGCTACGAGAGTATGGCTACTATTATTTCCGTCCCGAGTACATACAATACGAGGCTGATACGATGAACCGAAGTGATGCAACAGTACATCTACGTAGTCGCCTGATAGACGGCGTCAATCCCGAGGCTCTCAAACCTTGGCGTATCCGCAACATCAACCTGCGCTTCCTAGACAACGATGACCGTAGCCAAAACCTCCTAGCCGACACGGTGCATATTAACTCCAACATTCTGGCCTACTACAACGGTAGGCTCCCCCTGCGACTCAAGATTCTAGACAGTCGCCTACGTATGCGCCCCGATAGCCTCTTCAAGCAGAGCAAAGCCGACCTAACCCTCAAGAGCCTCAGTAACCTAGGGACTTTCTCTGGCATTGAGTTGCTCTACAATCCGGTTGAGGTAGATAACCCAAGCGAACACACCGAGCGACAGCTAGACCTAAGCATCATGATGCGCCAAGACAGACTGTGGGAGGTTTCTCTTGAGGCCCTATTCAAGCTCAAGAGCACAGAGTTTGTAGGGCCGGGCCTGAGGTTTGTCCTAGACAGAAAGAACCTATTCGGCGGAGGAGAAGTACTCTCGACCGCCATATACGGCAGCTACGAATGGCAGACTGATCGCAGCCCCATCAGCAATTTCTCTTCTACTCTCAACAGTTACCAGATCGGCGCAGAGGCAGCGCTGACTTTCCCTACCCTACTCTTCCCCGGTCAGCTCGATCGTTTCTATCGCTACCCCGCCAACACAACCTTTAAGCTCAGTGGCCAGAAGCTCAATCGAGCTCATTTCTACGGCCTAAGCTCGTTCGGTCTAAGCTACAACTATGACTTCACTCCCCAAGAGGGACATAGCCACAGCATCACCCCTCTCTCTATCTCATACAATCAGCTGAGTGATATTACCGATAGCTTTGCAGAG
The DNA here is from genome assembly GCF_000768935.1 of Porphyromonas sp. COT-290 OH860. Lineage (NCBI taxonomy): Bacteria > Pseudomonadati > Bacteroidota > Bacteroidia > Bacteroidales > Porphyromonadaceae > Porphyromonas > Porphyromonas sp. COT-290 OH860. The sequence goes on from NZ_JRAR01000009.1 coordinate 15,785, forward strand.
ATCTTGCGCAACAATCCCTCACTCATACTAAGTATGCAAGATCAGCTAGTACCACAGATGGGCTATACCTACACGTGGGAGCAGGCTGTAGGTCGCTCACGCAGTCATCAGCTTTGGGTGCGCAGTGGTATCAGCCAAGCAGGCAATATCATCAATGCGACGTCTATGCTACTAGGGCACGAATACAACAAGACCAAACAATTACTCGGCCTACCATACGCACAGTTTATCAAAGGAACGAGCGAGCTACGCTATACCTACAAGATAGACAGAAATCAGAAGCTGGCCACCCGCCTCTTCCTAGGTGCTGTGTATGCGTATGGCAATGTCAAGCAGGCGCCTTACCTAGAGCAGTTCTATATCGGTGGGGCCAACAGCCTAAGAGCCTTCACGGTGCGTAGCCTTGGCCCCGGGCGATACAAGCCCAAAGAGGGAACTATCTATACATTCATAGACCGTGTAGGAGAAACCAAACTTGAGATGAATATGGAGTATCGAGGACGCCTCGTGGGTAACCTAGAGGGCGCCGTCTTCGTCGATGCAGGTAATGTTTGGTTGCTAAGGCCAGACCCCGATAAACCCGGTAGTTCTCTGGGAGAAATCGAGAACTTCAGCCAATGGCTTGACCAGATAGCCGTGGGGACAGGTGTGGGACTACGATATGACCTAAACTATCTAGTGATCCGCTGCGATGTGGGGCTTGGCCTACACCTGCCCTACCAAACAGAGCGTAAAGGTTGGTACAATATCCCTCGGCTAGGCGATGCACTAGGCATACATCTAGCCATCGGCTACCCCTTCTAGCTATGGGGCAACTCAAATAGAGCAGATATGCATATAAGACTTCTGATACTAGCTATCCTCATCTCTCTAGTTTTCCCTAAGGGCATGATGGCTCAGACCTCTGCGCAGATTGAGCTTAGGGGCTACGTCCTAGACAGAGATCGCCAGCCTGTGCCTCTAGCCTCGGTGCGCATCGAGGGAACAACGCTTGGCACCTCGACCAATCTAAAGGGTTACTACAGTCTACGCCTTAGGCCTATCACCGATAGCCTCACGATTGTATATAGTAGCATAGGCTACCACACCACTAGGCGCAAGCTCCCACGACTGACCTCCAGCACGCAAATCACCGTTGAGCTAGGCGAGGATAGCCAAATGCTCGGGACAGTGATCGTACAGAGCCAAGGGAGCAAGACCTCTCGAGGGATGCAACGCCTAGAACCGGGCAAGCTAAATCTAGGCACATCGCCTGCTGGGGCAGTTGAAGCGCTAGTAGGTACACTATCGGGAGTAGCACAGAAGAACGAGCTAAGTAATCAGTACACCGTACGAGGGGGCAACTTCGACGAAAATCTCATCTACATCAACGGCATCGAGATCTATCGCCCTCTACTAGCACGCTCGGCCGAGCAAGAAGGATTGAGTGCCATTAACCCAGACCTAACCTCCAGCCTACTCTTCTCGGCGGGTGGATTTTCGGCAGACTATGGGGATAAATCCTCATCCGTACTAGATATTCGCTATAAGCAGCCCGACAGCCTTGAGGCAAGCCTACAGCTAGGCTTGATCGAGAATAGAGGCTACGTGGGGAGTCGCCACGGCAAACTAAGCCAGATCACGGGGGTACGCTACAAGCGTGGCAATGCTCTACTCTCGACACTTGATACCAAGGCGGAGTACGACCCACACTACTTCGATGCCCAAACCTACCTAACCTACTCCCATAGCCCAGCCCTCGAGATGAGTTTTTTGGGGCATATCAACGGAACTAACTACAACTTCATTCCACGCACACGCCAGACGACTTTCGGCACACTCCAGCAAGCCAAGCAGCTGAACATATCTTTCGACGGACAGGAGGTAGACCGCTTCCGCACTTACCTCGGCGCACTCTCTCTAGCCTACCGCCCCAATAGCAAGATGCGCCATAGCCTCTCTCTGGTAGGCTTCCTGAGCGAAGAGTCCGAAACCTACGACATCACGGGCGAATACATTCTCTCGGACGTCCTGCCCGATGGAGCAGTTCCCGAGGCGGGCGACAATCCCCTCGACAACAAACTGAAAGCTCTAGGCATCGGCCGAGATCGCACCCATGGGCGCAACCGAATGCAGTATAGCCTCATGTCTATGTCGGCTCGAAGTCAACTAGCCCTGCCCAGCGACCAGAGGTTACTGATGGGGCTAGACCTAAGAGCCGAAGACGTACAAGACAAAATCGCCGAATGGTCGATGCGCGACTCGGTAGGCTATACTACACCCAAGTCCGCCGACTTGCTACGTGCACATCGCAACCTCTACGGCCAAAGTAAGGTAGAGAGCCTACGGCTCTCTACCTTTGCGGAGGCTCGTATGCGTTGGGATGTCAAAACTCTAGGCGACCTCTCCCTAAGTGCAGGCCTGAGAGCCAGCTGGTGGAGTTGGAATAGAGAGCTGATTCTCAGCCCTCGCCTCAGTCTACGTCTACGCCCCAAGCAGTCGAAAGAACTTGAGCTCAAATTCGCCTCGGGCATTTACCATCAAGCCCCTTTCTATCGCGAGCTCAGGCAGGAGCGACTAACCGAACAAGGCGAGGGATACATCACACTCAACAAGGCAATCAAAAGCCAATCGACTCTGCTTCTGCTTGCTGGAGCAGAGTACGACTTCATGATGATGAATCGCAAGTTTAGGCTCAGCGCAGAGGCCTATTACAAGCACCTATGGGATCAGAACCCATACATACAAGACAACATCAAGCTACGTTACCTAGGCGAAAATACAGGACGAGGCTATATCCTTGGGGTCGATGCCAAGCTATTCGGCGAATTTGTCGAGGGTGTGGACTCATGGCTAAGCCTATCGTTACTGCGAGGCCGGCAGCGTGTCGCTTCGGGAGCACAGACCCCTCTGCCCAATGCCCCTGCCTACAACCTAGCGCTCTTCTTCCAAGACTACTTCCCGGGCTTCAAACCCATTCGCCTAAGTCTAAGGGCTGTTTACTCGGCTGGCTTACCTGTGATACACCCTCGTGGTGGATACGATACCGTAGCCTTCACGTCTACCCCCTACCGCCGTGTAGACATCGGGCTAACCTACCGCATCACCCAAAGAGGCAACGGGAGCAATCAGCGCTGGTGGTCGGGGCGATACGCACGATCAATTGACCTAGGCCTCGACGTCTTGAACTTGTTTGATATGGTCAATACGAGTAGCTACTACTGGGTTACGGATGCGTACAACCACAGCTATGCAGTACCCAACTACCTGACCCGACGCACTTGGAATTTTTCCCTGCGCCTCAGCCTATAGCTCAAAGCAAACCTTACAGTTAGGGGGAGTATCGAATGTCGATACTCCCCCTAACTGTTTTATAAGCCTACAAGGGAAGCACCTCCCCTAGCGCTGGAACTTGTAAATACGCCCACCTTCTGGGAGAGCCTCTCCATTAAGATAGAAAATACGTGTGATTTTAGGCTCTCCTCTCTTACCAGTCCATTTGATTTGATTCGTATAGCTCAACACATCTTTCTGACCATTTCCCCAATGGAGTGTAACCTCCTGATTATGATTCTGGGCGCCATCAAATTCACCGAATGAGAGCATCCATTTAGCATCTTTACCGTAGGACCGAGCATAAGTGAAGCCATGAAAGCTAGGCATATAGTATCTCAACACAGATTGTCCACTGCGACGAGCCTGCTCCAAACTCTTGAGCGGATAAACTTTCTCCCCCATCTGAATGGTTGTAGACGTCTTGGTAATGCTCTGCGGATGCTTAGGATCGACTAAATTGGCTCCCGCTTGATCATAGACCTCAATCTGAAAATTGACGGGGGCAATATCCCAGAGCATAGGTTCCTCGGGTTCTTGTTTCTCATTCTTACAAGCAAAGAGCGCAACGAGGGAAAAACCTACCAAGGCCAATCGCATCCAAAGAAAGGTAATAACTCTAGCATTCATATTGTTTGTTTTATAGTAGTAAGTTCACAAATATAACTAATTAAAAGGAGAGTATGCGGAGAAGATAACAGAAAGATGCCAAAGCTAATGAAAGGGGCTAGGTCAAACTCAGTCCTACCCTAGCCCCTTTCTAAATCAGTAACTGCTCGTACCAAATATCTGTCGCATACAACACAGCCATTTGTACAACAATACCCCATAGGTGCTACCAACATTTGGCAGACCTCTAGGACACAACCGTAGGCTCCTAAGGGAGGCTAGTGGGGGCTGTGGGAGCTTGTAGACCAGAGAGTTGCTCTATCCGAGCGGTCTGCTCTGCTAGCGATTGCTCTAGTTGCTCGAGCTGAGCCGTCCGCTCATGAAGTGATTGTTCGAGCAACTCGGCTCTAGCCGTCTGCTCCGAGAGGCTCTGCTCTAGCTCAACCAGACTAGACTTCTCGAGCTTATGCTGATCCTCTAGTTTAATCCACTCTAACACACTACGCACCGCCAAGCCTAAGCTTATGGCAGCAATAGCACCAATGACACCAAGCAGGCTTAGAGGCATCGTCCCGGAGGGGACACCGGGCATCGTCCACTGCCAAGCCGAGTAGAGGACTATAGGGATCAGAAAGCCGATCAATGCCGCTACTGCTACCAACCCAATGTATGGAGCAAACAGCCTCCGTCTAATCATTTTGGGGGCGAATACATAATAGTTGGCATAGAAAAGCAGGATCAGATAGAGATCTACTGCCCAAATGGAGTAGTAATGCTCTGGCGAAGCAAATACGCTAGGTGCATCACCAGCACCCGAGGTAACGAATGTCTGGGCCAGTACAAGCAAAAGCCATAGCCCTGCATAAACAAAGAAAGAGAGTGACTTATTCATGATGTCTTCGGATTATCTTGACGCCTCTCCCATGGAGAATGGGGCGAGACCTTAATAAGAAAAAGGGAGCGTGTCCAAACTAATACTTTGGCACACTCCCCTCTATTATGTCGTATTAAATACTAGGCAGTATTTAATTCTTAAGAGCAGCTAGGGCAGCGTCGAAGTTTGGATCCTGACTAATCTCTGGCACAAGCTCTGTATAAACGACCTTGCCCTCTTCGTTCACAACGACCACAGCACGTGCAAGTAGGCCACGTAGAGGTCCATCGGCTTGTAGTACACCGTATGCCTTCTCGAAGCCATCGCTGCGGAAAGCAGATGTTGGGATCACCTGCTCTAGACCCTCTGCAGCACAGAAGCGACCAAGGGCAAAAGGCAGGTCCTTGGAGATGCAGAGCACCACAGTATTCTCTAGGTTGCTTAGCTCCTGATTGAAGCGACGTACGCTGGCAGCGCAAACGCCTGTATCTACGCTAGGGAAGATATTGAGCACCACACGCTTGCCCTTGAAGTCTGCGAGGGATACTTCGCTAAGGTCTGTCTTCACGACCTTGAAGTCTGGAGCCACTGAGCCTACTGCTGGGAGCTGGCCGTTTAGGTTAATCGTAATGTCTTTCTTTAGTGTTACTGTAGCCATTTTAGTTTCGTTTTGAGAGATTGCCATACCGCATGAGGCAAGTACGGCTACCCCGATTAATATTAGTTTATTGATGTTCATTTGCTTCAATCTTCTCAATAGAAAACAAGTTTATTCTGTGATAGGTTTTGCCGTCAGCCAAATAAATTACCTCCTTGATTAGGGCAACAATCACAAGGCTCAGCAGATACAAATTTATACAATTGCAGTGATTTTTGTATGCCGATCGCAATACTTTGGTGCACCCAAGCTCGCAAAGCCCAAACTGCATATTTGCCCTCTACAAGGCTCTACACTGCGTCAAAGCTTGTTTTGGCTCTCTGCTCTAGACACACAAAAACAACCGCCCAAAACAAGCCTAATATAATACACTAGTAACTAGCGTTATAATAAACACACTGGGGTCATTCTCGGAGCTTGTACGACATTTTTGAGATTTTCTTCCCATCAATCCCCCAACATTGGTGGACACATCGCCAAAGGTTAGTCCATCAATCTGACAAAATCTTCCCATCAATCTCTAAGGTAGCTACATCGTCCTTTAGGAATGTAGCCTTCATTCGTCTAAATTCGGGCATAATAGATTCATATATCTTAACACAAAAAGAATAGAATCGTAGCCCTAATTCCGAAGCCTTATAGCAGCATATAGAACTACACTACCCTCGGTACGACAGTTTGTACAAGACAATTTAGTTAGTGTTTTGAACTCAATATCTAGGTACTGTAACCGATGTTACAGAGTAAGATAGAGCTAGTAGTTACTTTTGCGTAGTAGTAATTCGTCAAACTTCAAAAAATATAATCGTTATGCTAGGTAATAAATTATCACAGACAGGCCGCCTCATCGATAACAAAGAGCTCATGCTCGTTCATCTGCAGCTAGAGGCTGGGGGCAGTGTGCCAGCTCACGACCACGTAGGTCAGGAAGTATTTTTCACCGTAGTCAAGGGAATAGCCGAGGTTACGCTCAACCAAACGGAGAAGCACAGACTTACCCCGGGCGAAGTCTTGCACTTCGCTGGTGAAGCCTCCGTAAGTGTCTATGCCGTGGAGGATGTAGACTTTTTCGTGTATCTCATCAACCGTCAGTAAGCCATGCAATCCAACAAGATGAAAAGCCACCTCCCCGAGGTGGATCTAGAGAAGCTCAAGTTCGTCCTTGAGGTCAAGGAGGCCTACAACGCAGGTCAAATCTCGCTGCAAGAGGCACAGCAGAGGCTTAGGACACGTGTGCAGTCGCTCAAACCCTACGAAATAGCCCTCGCCGAGCAGGAGCTCAAAACCATTGAGGAAGATGAGTGCCGCAAGGAGGATATTCAGGCCATGATGGATCTATTCGAGGGAATCATGGATACAAATCGTCCCGATCTACCAGATGATCACCCCATTATGTGCTACTACAGAGAGAACGACGAGATGCGACGCCTACTGCTCTCCGTGGAGGATCTCGTGCAGTATCCCGTGATCAAGAACCAGTGGCTTGAGCTATACGACCAGCTATCTCAATGGCGCACACATCTAGCACGCAAACAGAACCAGCTCTACTCGGTGCTGGAGCGCAAGGGCTTCGACCGACCTACGACGACCATGTGGCTGCTCGACGATTTCATACGAGATGAGATCCGTGACGCACGCCAGCTGATTGAGCAGGACAGAGATAATGAGTTCATCAAGCTACAGCCCACACTCGTGGCTGACGTGCGAGATCTGATGCAGAAAGAAGAAACCGTTCTCTACCCCACCTCTCTGGCTATGATCACACCAGACGAATTTGAAGAAATGAAGTCTGGGGACCGAGAGATTGGCTTCTCTTGGATCAAGGTCGGCGATAGTGACAAGGCATCTAAGCCAGCTGAGCAAGCCCCCACAGGGCTAGAACCATCGGGCTTTGCAGCCGACCTAGCGGCTCTGCTCGGCAAGTATGGCTACCAAACGGGGGGGAGCAATCAGCTGCTTGATGTGACGACGGGGCAGCTCACGCTAGAGCAAATCAACTTGATCTACAAACATCTGCCCATAGATATATCTTTCGTAGACGAGAACGAACTGGTATGTTTCTATTCGGATACTGACCACCGAGTATTCCCTCGTAGCAAGAACGTCATCGGTCGAGATGTGAAAAACTGCCACCCACGTACCAGCGTGCATCTGGTGGAGGAGATCATTGAGAAGTTTAGATCGGGAGAGCAAGACAGCGTAGACTTCTGGATCAACAAGCCCGGGCTATTCATCTACATCTACTACGTAGCTGTACGCGATGCCGAGGGACGATTTAGAGGAGTACTGGAGATGATGCAGGACTGCACACGCATTCGCCAACTACAAGACTCCCGCACGCTGCTCAAGTGGAGCCAAGACACCTCAGGAGCAAGCAAGTCGTCTGGAACATACGACACGAGCGAGCAAGTAGCTCCAGCCGAGGAGCCTAGAGAAGACGAGGCTGGCGAGGAGGCAAAGGCCATCGAGGATATTACCCCAGCTACCAAACTCAAAGATCTGCTCAAGGTCTATCCCTCACTCAAGGAGGAGCTACCAAAGATCAATGGTGCCTTCAAGATGCTCAACTCACCTCTGGCACGCATCATCATTCCTAAGGCTACTGTGGCCATGATGAGCGAACGTAGTGGTATGCCACTAGACGAATTAATCGTCAAGCTCAGAGAGATAATCAGAGCACTCAAGTAGACGATTCGGTATTGTACCCAAAAAACCAGCCCCAAATAGCTCACTGGACTATTCGGGGCTGGTTTTTTCTATCTCTGCCACAGGGCAGATAACCGCAGACTAATAGTTATGTCCGTGCGGATCTTCCATTTCCCTCTTCGTGATCTTGTGGAGGTCTAGGGCACGCCATGCATAGATCATATATGCTGCCACGAAAGGCACCAAGAGAGAAACATAGCTCATCGTCTTGAGTGTGAAGAAGCTAGACGAACTGTTGTAGATCGTCAGCGACTCTTGCAGATGTCCATCGGCTAGGGTTGGGTAGTAGGCCGTATTGTTCCACCCAGCGATCAGGAAGAGCGCTAGAGCCGTTAGGATCACACCAACACCCTCGAACCAGATCCCCTTCTTGAAGTTAGGTTTGAGGAGCGTCATCAGGATACCGGTAAGCACCAGCACCACGCCCACAAGCATCGTCACGAGTACTAGGGGCATCTCGATGAGGTTGTGGAAGTACTTGTATGGTTGCATGAAGATCTCGCTCGTCTCGGGGTTGAGCGCAAAACCTTCCTTAGTCAATAGATAGGACAGATAAGGCAAGAAGAAGAGTAAGAATGCTGCTGCATTCCAAGCCAATCGACGGCGTGCATTGCGGTCTAGGTCCACATCCTCAATATTGTTGATGAAGTAGAGCAGAGCCGAGGTGCGACTCAGGAAGAAGATAGCGATACCGAAGACTACGTTCCAAGGATTGAGCACAGCCTCCAATCCGTATAGCTGTAGCCCCTTATAGGTCATCCACTGAGAGACTACTTGGCTCGTACCATCAAGATCGAAGATCGCCTCACGATTGATCGAGAAGTTCGCCCCAGTGAAGAACGTAGACACAGCCGTGCCGAGCAAGATAGGAGCCAACAGACCATTGATGAATAGGCAGACTTGATAGGTTTTGCTCCCCCAGATATTGCCGTGCTTGCTCTGGTACTCGTACGACACCGCTTGAATGATGAAGCAGAAGAGGATCAGCATCCATACCCAATAGGCTCCTCCAAAGCTAGTCGCATAGAACATAGGGAAAGAAGCGAAGAAAGCTCCACCGAAAACCACCAACATAGTGAAAGTAAACTCCCACTTACGCCCCACCGAATTGACCAATAGCTTACGATCGGTCTTGTCACTACCTAGGCTAAAAAAGAGGGATTGCCCCCCCTGAACGAAAAGCAGGAAAACTAAGAGGGCTCCTAGCACAGAGATGAGGAACCACCAGTATTCTTGAAAAAATGTGTAACTCATTTTGATCAGTATATTTAGATAATTGGTGGATTAGTGATGATCGGGTCCCTTCTTAATGGCCTTACGCATGATATTGAGCTCGGCAATGAGCATCAGCGTGAAGAGCAGGAAGAAGAGCGTGAAGGTGATGATCACCGACGACGTTTCCAACTTAGATACCGCTGCTCGCACGGGAAGCAGGTTCTGGATCGTCCAAGGCTGACGGCCTAGCTCTGCCACAACCCAACCAGCTTGGCTAGCTACCCATGCTAGAGGCGTACAGATGATGGCAAACCACATCAACCAACGTGTGCCGATCACAGGCTTCTTGCCCCAGAATGTGAACCATGTAAGCAGAGCAAATAGTAAGATAAAGGCTGTACCTAGCCCCACCATGATGCGGAAGGAATAGTACACCGTAGGCACGTGAGGCACGACTTCGTATTTACTATCGAAGTAACCATAGCCGAAGTAGGGGAAGTGCTCATCAAGTTTAGCTTTGCTCGCTTGTGCTTGTGCCTCATCGCCTGCTTTCTTGGCCGAACGATAGTCCTTGAGGGCTGCGATCGCCTCACGTCCACGAGCCATTTTTTCCTCTACCGATAGAGCCTTGGTACCATCGGGTAGGTGATAGTCGCCGCGAATGATATTATTGATCCCGGGCACGTAGGTATTGCCATTGCCAGCTACCAAGTACGAGAGTACTCGAGGAGCCTCTATATTAAATAGGAATGGATCTACACCATCGTCTGGAGATTCCTTGGCGGGATTGAGCATACCGAAAGCAGATAGGGAAATCCCCTCTCCGTCGGCACAGCCACCCTTACCATCGCAGGCCCCTGCATCGTAGAGAGCTTCCATAGCCGCGAGCTTCATTGGCTGGTTCTCTGCGACATCGACCGCAGAGCTATGCCCTGTCAGCGCTGTGAGCAAGGCAGCCACTAGACCAAATGGGGCAATAATCTTGAAGTTGCGCAGGGCAAACTCCTTGTTTTGCTTGCGTAGAGCGTAGAAAGCACACACACCAGCAGCAAATAGAGCACCGAGCGTCCAGCTGGAGATGACCGTATGCCAGAACTTGATGATGGCCGTAGAGGAGAGAGCTACTGCCCAGAAGTCATTCATCTCACTACGTACCGTGTCGGGATTGAAGACGATGCCCACTGGATTCTGCATCCAAGCATTAGCCACCAAGATCCAAATAGCCGATATAGTAGCTCCAATGATCGTCAGCCAAGTAGAGGCTAGGTGGAAGCGTTTACTTACTTTATCCCAACCGAAAAACATCACGGCAATGAAAGTAGACTCCATAAAGAAGGCTAGAATCCCCTCAATCGCCAGTGGAGCTCCGAAGATATCGCCAACGAACGTACTATAGTTGGACCAGTTGGTACCGAACTGGAACTCCAGAATAATTCCTGTAGCTACCCCGATAGCGAAGTTGATCCCGAAGAGCTTCTGCCAAAATTTGGCACTCTTCTTCCAGAACTCATCGCCCGTTCGGTAGTACTGTGTTTCGGCTAAGGACATAATAATCCCAAGACCCAAGGTTAGCGGTACAAAGAGCCAGTGATACATGGCCGTCAGCGCAAACTGCGCCCTAGACCAAGCCATTAGTGATTCTAAGTGCATAATGTAATTAAGTATTGATTAGTTTATCTGCTTAAGTGAATAGTTACTACATGATTTAGCGTCCGGCTACTCATCAGCCCCTCGATCTATGAGCTCGTTCTGCACAAACTCCGCTCCCGTCATCTCTAGACGTTGAGCTTCTTTTTTCGTGTGATTGGGGAAGAAGAAGGGCTTGAGTACCGCAAACATGACAAACAGCTTAATGCCTATGATCAGCCAGAGAATACGGCTCGTACGGCTTAGCCCCTTGAAGCCATCGACGTAGAAGCGATATGCACGAGCTATTGGATTACCTTTTTTATTTTGATTCATATATATTGGTTAAATGATTAATGGCAATACTTGACAAAGATAACAAAACCTGCCAAGTCGTGCTACTTAGGCCACTTTGCCCGAGGCTACCCGGGCTGCCAAACAGGGCTATGGGAGAGTAGCAGATTGGTCAATATCAACAAATAAAACTTATATTTACGAGCCTAAAATTGGACTAAGTAGTACGAGAAGGCTTAGCAAAGCGACTCCCCCCCTCTCTAGCTCCTTAGATTCGAATACATCACTTAATAGTAAGCGTTCATTTTCACAGAAATCATCGTTCAAAAGAATGAAAACATCCTTATTTTTCTCGGGGATCTTAGCCTCCTTGTTAGTACTGATATCTTCGTGTCAAAAAGATAGCCTAGACACTACCAGAAAGCTAGAGCTAGACACTGAGCCACTCGTACACCTCGAGGCTGGCGATAGCGAGAAGATTATCACCGTCAGAGCAACCCACAGAGAATGGACAGCGGAGGCTTACGCCACTTGGCTTACAGTACGCAAAATCGGGAATAACCTCGTCATCAATGCCGAGAGCAACGAAACCCTTGAGCCTAGACAAGCTAAAATCAAGGTTTTCTCCGCCGACATCACCCAAACACTGGAGGTCAAGCAGGCTGGCTACCCAACACTCTTGGTCGAAACGGACCCTGCAGAGGTCATTTTTGAGAAGAATGCCAGCACCATAAGCATTAGGCTGAAAACGAATGCAAAGAACTGGAGTATCAGCAATACCGCTAGCTGGATTACCGTGACCAGCGACCCAGAGAGTAGTATCGTATCCATCAAAGTCGAGGAAAACCGAACTAAGGAAATCCGCACAGCTCATCTAACTGTGCATAGCGGAAGGCTCAAACATACGATTTTGGTCAAGCAGAGAGGTCTACTCCACTTCTTCTTGCCGTATAACGAGTGGGGACAAAACTTCTCCAACATCCGAAGTCTGGAGTTAGCCCGCAATAGTAGGCTCAAGGCCTCCCCAAATCCCAACCGCAGCCCTCGCATTCCCGACTACACCTTCAGCACTACAAGTACGGCTTTCCCCGAGGTTAAATACGAGTTTGTGGACTATGGTAGTCGTACTCTCTACGCCACAACGCTTATCGGAGATGCAGACATTGTGCGCAGCGATGCCTTCCACGAGTATCTCATCAGCGAGGGATTTGAACGTGTTAGCTCACCCAACCAGACCAGCCAGCTCGAGTTCGTAAACCGAGCCCGCAAGACGCAGCTCTACATCTATGCTATTAGAGATGGACAGAGTCAGCAAGTCAGAGGAGTCGTTTTCTGTAGGCCTCTACATAAGCAACCAGAGCCAATGCCTACCCTCGAGCACTTAGAGCTAGGTATCACCCGCCATGGCGAGGCTACAGAGGCCGAGGTCGAGCAGTGGGAGCAAACAAACAAAGGGGCTTTCGACCAGGAGTTTTCCAATATCATAGGAACCCCCTTCTTCTTCGTTCCAGAGCCATTCTACGGCAGAGGCTACTTCTATCGTAGTGGGGCAAAGAGATCTAGGCTGCTCGATAGCTATGTCCATTTATATACCCGACACACACTTGGCATCTATCGCTTCGGTGGCATGGACTATCTGACCGACGAGTTTAGGCAGCTCCTAGAGCGTGAGGGCTTTGTCTTCTCTCACTTTAGCCCTCATGCTAGAGCATATCTCTACCAACATCAAGGGAAGCGATTGGCACTAGCCATTAGATCTATGGAGATCGGTCGCTACCGTATGCTCCGCATCAACATCAATCCGCTCACACCTTAGAGCAGTATCTCGATGATACATACAATAGAATAGACAGATCAGACAATGAATAAAAGACATATTATCCTAGCTCTAGCAGGAGCAACTATACTAGTGGGCTGTCATCAAAGTGACTTGGAGCTTCCCAATCAGCAGGCTCCACAGCTGAGCAGCCAGCAGGCCTCTACATCAGATGGCACACTCCCCCACATGATACGAGTACGCTTCTCTGCCGAGGGCGGAGTACAGATCGAGCAGCTTCTAAGTGACGAAGTCGATCCGCAGACAATCCCTCTACTTAAAGAGATTAAAGCCACTCGACTAAGCCGTGTATTTCCATACGCCGGCAAGTATGAGGAACGCACCCGACGTGAGGGGCTACATCTGTGGTACGACATCACACTAGACGAAACGCTATCTCCCACAGAAATCAGAGAAGCTCGCCAGAGAGCGATGGAGATTGCTCTTCACTCTTCAGAGGTGACCTCGGCCGAGCTCGTGTACACAGCCAAGCTCCCTCAGACCAAAATCACTTACCTTGATCCAAGCCAATGGGGAGGCCTAAGAGCCGAGGGCGGAATGCCGATGGACGACCCGCTCCTCCCTAAGCAATGGCATTATCATAATGACGGTAGCCTAATTCGCTCTAAAGCTGGCGCCGACATTAACTTATTCAAAGCTTGGGAGCAAGAAGTTGGTCGTCCGGAGGTAATCATTTCAATCGTTGATGGAGGTATAGACTACACTCACGAGGATCTCAAGGACAATATGTACATCAACCACAAAGAGCTTACTGGCGTTAGGGGCAAAGACGACGACAATAATGGGCTGGTAGATGATGTCCATGGCTTCAACTTCGTCTTCATGAGGCCGCAAATCAATCCGCATGAGCACGGCACCCACGTAGCCGGTACGGTGGCAGCACGCAACAATAATGGTGTCGGCGTGGCAGGAGTAGCCGGCGGCAATGGTTCAGTAGGCTCTGGTATCAAACTGATGTCCTGCCAAGCCTTCGATATCAACCCTGCCACTGGTCGTGATATAGCGAACGGCTTCGAGGCTGCAATCAAATATGGAGCGGACAATGGTGCTGTCATCAGCCAAAACTCATGGGGAGTGCCAGATGCCCAGACCCTACCAAGATCCTACAAAGATGCGATCGACTACTTCATCAAATACGCAGGGTGCGACAATGAAGGGAGCCAATTACCGACCTCTCCTATGAAGGGTGGGGTACTGATCTTTGCAGCAGGCAATAGTGGACTAGACTATCGAGCATACCCAGCCGCCTACTCCGAGGTAGTTTCTGTCTCGGCGATGAGTACCAACTTTGGAGTTGCCCCATATTCCAATAGGGGCGACTGGGTAAATCTCATGGCACCAGGTGGTGATGTATATGAGCACAACGGGCAAGTGCTTAGCACACTCCCTAGCAATAGCTACGGCTATCAGCAGGGAACCTCTATGGCTTGCCCGCACGTTTCGGGCATCGCAGCTCTTATGGTGTCTAAGTTCGGCAAGCAAGGGTTTACCAATACGGAGCTCAAACAGCGCTTGCTTACAGCTATCTCATCTGTAGATATCAATAAGATGAACCCCGAGTATGTTGGTCGTCTTGGGCTAGGCTATATAGATGCAGAGATTGCTCTCTCCGGATCGGGCGGAGGTGGCGCAGCGCCTCAGCTTGCCCAGTGGCAGCCCATCGTAGCCACCCACACAGGCCTAGAGCTATCTTGGTCTGTTTCTGCCGATACAGACGATCAGAAGGCCCTCGGCTACAATCTCTACATCTCCAAGAGTGAGCTAAACAAGAGCAACCTCGACCAAGCAACCAAGGTAGTAGTAACCAGTGTAGGCCCTGCCGTCGGGGAGAAAGTCCATCACAAGCTAGAGCGACTAGACTCGAATACTAAGTACTTTTTCGCCTTACAACCCTACGACAGATGGTACAACATGGGCGAGTTATCTTTCGCCTCAGCCAAGACTCTAGCCAACCGCCGCCCAGTAGTAGATATCCCTCAGCAAACGCCCATACGTTTGTCGGAAAAAGAATCCTACGATTTGGTTATTCCAGTTTCCGATCCTGACGGACATCAGTGGCAAGCCAAATTTGTTGGCTCTACCTACGGAGCATCTATGGAGCCAATCAAAGATGGGATACGCCTGCATCTGCTCGGGCAGAACCCCGTGGGCAAGTACCAGATCACGATTAAAGTAACAGACGAGCTGGGGGCTAGCGAAGAGGTTATCTTGCCATTCGAGGTCTACCAAAACAGAGCTCCTAAACAGCTGCGCCCTCTGGTCAAGCACTATCTACCCCTCGGCAGAGAAGCCCTCAAGTTTGATCTGAAGGATCTCTTCGTAGACACGGATAATGAGGTACTCACCTACAAGGTTCGTGTGATCGGCACATCGACCGTGGAGGCTAGTATCTCCGAAGGTGCACTATCCATCATAGGCAAACGAATTGGCCTGAGTGGACTAGAAGTATCAGCTACCGATCCCAAAGGATTAACGACAAGGGCAACGCTAGAGATAGAGGTGGTCAAGGACGAACTTGTACACCTAGTCTATCCCATACCAGCATCCACGACGCTCAACGTTCGCTTAGCCGATCGTCTACGTGCGGCCGTACTACGCATCTTTACCCAAGTGGGGCAGCAAATGCTAAGCAAGTCTGTCACGCTAGAGCAAGGCGAGCAAGTGGCTCAGCTAGATATCCGCTCACTCACTACGGGCACCTATATCCTACAAGTAGAGGCTGAGGGCAGAACCTTCCGTCAGTCATTTATCAAACGCTAACTATCATTCATTATATGATCAAGAAAATAATGATTCTTGTCCTTGGGCTGTGTGGCCTTAATCTAGGCGTATCGGCTCAGACCCTACCTATCCTCTCGCTCGGCGGCGACATGCGTTCGGCTGGTATGGCGGGAGTAGTGACAGTAAGAAACCTACATACCAATACCTACTCCTCTACGATCATTCCATTTCAGGAGGGCTCCACCAAGCTTAGCACCTCCTATGTTGGTGGCATACATACTACCAAAGACTCAGGCCTAGCCACTTATCATCAAGCAAGTGCTGCATACGTACTAGGCAGTAGTAGTGCATTATCCCTAGGCTGGAGGTACCTAGGCGGCATCAAGACGGACTACATAGACGCACACGGCAATAAGATTGGGCAAGTCTATCCGAGAGATTGGTCACTAGACCTCGGTTATAGCCACCTATTCGGTAGCAGCTGGCTAGGTTGGGGACGCATCGGCTACCTACAATCCTACAACTCAGTCACAGCGAATATCGTCACTGCCTCGGCTGGAGTAGCCTACCGACTAGACCGAACAGATACTACACCAAGCTATATGGTAGGGCTGTCCGTTGAGAACTTTGGTACGAAAGTCAAATATACAGACTCCGAGATCAGTGCCAATCAGCCAACACTTCTCCGCCTATCGGGCTCTATTGCGCTCCTCAAGTCCGGAAGTCTAACTCTTGGAGGCGGTGGAGTCTATTACCTCGCCACGGCTGGAGAGAAAAAGCTCGGGTATCACATCGGAGGCGAATGGCTACCAATAGAGCATATCGCGCTGCGTACCGGATACTCCGCATCTCCCTATGGCAGTATATGGACGACAGGGATAGGCCTTTCGTTTCGGAACATTAGCCTTGATGCTGCCTACAACCTACACGAGTACAGGCTCTTCAATATGATTAAGCTGGGCATCGGCTACCGTATGTAGTACACATCGCATCATAACCAAGGCAGAGCCATAGAAAATGGGGAGCATTGAGCGATCGCTCAATGCTCCCCATTTTCTATCCCAACAACTAGGTCTTGAGCTATCTAGAAGGGATAACCAATGGCAAAGTGTACTGCCGTCAGATCTCGGATAGGTCGCCCCACAACCCACCTGCGCCCCCGATCGGCTTGTGGGTCATGGAGCTTAAAGCCCATATCCAGCCTGAGTAAAAAGAAGTCGAAATCCCATCGTAGCCCCAGCCCAGAGGAGAGAGCAATCTGCTCGTAGAAACGATCTAGACGGAACTCCCCTGCAGGTTGCCCCTCATAGGGATAAATCGTCCAGATATTACCCGCATCAACGAAGAGCGCCAACTCCCATGCTGGAGCAATGCGTGTACGTAGCTCTGTGCTTAGATCTAGCTTAATGTCGCCGACCTGATGGAAGATTGAAGTCCCAGCACTCTTGGGCATAGCCCCCGGTCCTAGACTACGTACCCCCCAGCCTCTAAGGCTATTAGCCCCTCCCGAGAAGTAACGCAAGTCCACTGGCAAGATACGGCTATTGCCATACGGGTAAACCATAGCTAGGGCAGCATGGTAGGCCAGTGCGTTCTTCCCTCTAAGGCGAAACAGACCACTATAGTCTAGCTCTGCTTTGACAAACTGTGCAAAGTTGATATTCATGAGCGAGTAAGCCCCATAGCTATCCTTACGGCTACGAAGCAGCGCAGACATACCATAGAGGGCATTGCCAGCGGACTGAGCATAAAGACGAACATTGTGTAGCCAACGAGATGAAGTATATCGGTAGTCATTGGCAGAAGAATAGGTCATTTGTATCGAGGAGCTTACGACAAACTGATCTCGATAGTTGAGCAAACGAGTAATCATGGGCAGAGAGCCGATAAACTCCTTGTTGATGTACCCAAAGCGCATATAGTCCACCTCGACGAGCTTGAGCGCATACCTAAAGCCGGGCGAAGCGAAGTGACGCCATGAGTATCCCCAAGAGGCAGACAAGAGATCTCGTGTAAACTCGGGGCGACGCTGATGATCGTAACTTAGGCTAAAGTCTGTGCTGGCCTTGAGTGGGCGCTGCTTAGTGCTATGCCCAAAGGAGATGAATGGACGAGGAAAGCTCAGTGAGGCCTCTAGCCCATAGTTGAGGTGGTCGCTGGCCGCATGGCTAAGGTTCTCATACCCCACACGACCCAGTAGCTTAAACTCCTCTGCCCCTCCCAATAGATTGTTGTGCCCAAAGGCAATAGAGGCATTAGCGCCTAGATTGCCCGAGGAGTGGGTCCCGACCAAGTCTACGGCAAACTCCTTGCTGCGCTCGGCGGTGGTGACAATGTCGCAGTCGAGCGTAGGGACAGAGGCTAGAGTATCTCGCCTATATTGTATATTGATGCTACCCACTGCTGCGAGGTCTGCTAGAGCACTATAAGTACGCCTATCGGCCTCCTGCGTGTAGAGCGAGTCTGGACGAATCCAAATACGACGAGCCAACACTCTGGGGCGGATATGGTGAGAGCGAGCCGAGAGTAAATCTATCCCGCCAAGACGTGTAGAGTCTATGCGCTGGTCTGTGGCTCCATCACCAGCGTGCAGAAGACGCACCCGACCAATGCGGTAGGGCTGATGTAGCCCATCAATGCTCGTACGTAGCCAAGCAGATTGATGTCCGGCAAGTGTATCTACATCAAAGTGAATATACTCCTCTCTGAAGCTCCAATAGCCTCGGTTGCGCAAGATCTGCGTCAGTCGCCGACGCTCCAGCTGCATCTTCTCTGGTGCAAGTGGCGAGCCAACTGTGAGCCACGGTGTATATCGCTCACTAGGGAAACGGTACTTGAGGGCAAGCGTATCGACAGGGGTAAGCAAGGGCAATAGTGTGCTATCGGCCACGTGCATATCGACCTGCTCTATTTGGTATAGAGCCCCGGGGTGGAGCTGATAGGTTAGCCGCACCTTCTTGGGGGCAATAGTATCGAGTCTATAAGTTGCCTCCGCATGTAGAAACCCTCTATTGTAGAGTGCCGCCGAGAGGCTAGAGCGTCCATAATCGGCTTCTTGACGGTTGAAGATAACGGGCGGATCTCCCCAGCGTCTGAGGCGACGGTTGAGCCAACTATTGCTCTTGATATTATTGAGATTGTAGATACCAAGCGACCAGTTGAATAGCCCAAAGAGGCGATGATTGGGGCGCTGGCTGACGTAGTTGAGCAGGTCGCTCACTGGCGGCACCTCACTAGGCAGACTATCCTGCTCTATATGCACAGCAGAGAGCAGCATAGAGCCGTCCTCGACATAGCGTGTAGAGGCACAACCCCAGACCATAGACACAAGTAGCAGAGCTCCGAGGCATCTCCCCAAGTGGGATTGCATAGATTGGCTCCTAGTCATCATCTTATGGTTTTTTTAAGATATTTTCTCCTCTAGCTCGAGCTGACGCAGTGCCAGTAGATCCATCTCATCAATCAGCCCTCCTATTCTATTGGCTGCTTGTACCAGCTCGTCCGAAGTCATAGTCCCTAGGCTCATCGCCTCCTCTAGGGCCTTTTTCTCGGCCTCGAGCTCTGGCATTCGCACCTCGATACTCTCTAGCTCTCGCTTCTCTGCATAGGTTAGCTTGGCTGTGCGTGGTCTATCTTGTCGGCCCGATTGGCTTGGCGCCTCTTTGCGCTCTGCACGTGCCTCCGAGCACTGTCGCTCTCGTTCTTGGTTCTCCTTATAGGCTCGGTAGAGGCTATAGTTGCCGGGGAAATCGCGTACCCAACCATCTCCCTCGAAGCAAAGCAGATGCTCTACGACCTTGTCCATAAAGAATCTGTCGTGCGAAACGATCAGGACACAACCAGCAAAAGATACCAGATACTCCTCTAGTACTTGTAGGGTAAGAATATCTAGGTCATTGGTCGGCTCGTCGAGAATGAGGAAGTTGGGGTTAGTCACAAGCACCGTACACAGGTAGAGCCTGCGCAGCTCTCCTCCACTGAGCTTGCTTACCTGAGTGTATTGTCGCTCGGGCGGGAAGAGAAACTGAGTGAGGATCTGGCTTGCCGAGAGCTTCTGCCCAGCCTCTGAGCCCGCAAGAGTAAAGACCTCTGCAATGTCCTTGACCACATCGATGACCCTGCTCTCAGGATCGAAACTGGGCGCCTGCTGGCTGTAGTAACCAAAACGTACAGTCTGCCCTATATCGAAGTGACCGGCATCGGTAGGTTCCTGCCCCAGTAGCATACGCAGGAAGGTGGTCTTACCCACCCCATTCTCCCCAACAATACCTATTTTGTCGTGTCGGCTGAAGATGTACTCGAAGTCCCGAAGAATGACCTTGTCGCCATAAGCCTTGCAGACACCGTGGGCCTCGAATATCTTTTTGCCGATATAGCCAGCCTCTGTACCGGCTAGGCTGATAGCCTCGCCCCGACGTGCAGGCCTTATCTTCTTCTCTAGCTCATGGAAGGCCTCTATACGGTAGCGTGCCTTACCACCTCGCGCCTGAGGCTGGCGGCGCATCCAGTCTAGCTCTCGCCTATACAGATTGCGTGCTCTGTCTACATTGGCGGCCTGCGTCTGTAGGCGCTCCTCTCGTTTGTCTAGATAATAGTCGTATCCACCCTTGTAGCGATAGATCTGCCCGAGATCGATCTCTAGTATCTCGTTGCAGACTCTATCGAGGAAGTACCGATCGTGCGTGATGAGTACGAGGCTCATGGTGCTACGTGAGAGGTAGTCCTCTAGCCACTCGATGGTCTGGAGATCGAGATGGTTGGTAGGCTCGTCGAGGAAGAGCAGGTCAGGGTCACTGATTAGGGTAGCCGCTAGGGCGATACGCTTGGCCTCACCGCCAGAGCAGTTGGCCACCTGTCTATGCTGATCTCGAATGCCGAGCGCCCCTAAGATCTCTTTGGCCCTCTGCTCATAGTGCCAAGCACCACTAGCCTCCATCTGTGGGAGTAGGCGCTCCATCTGCTCGGTATCCTCAGTCTGAACGGCATACTGCCACTGTAGGGTCAGCTGAGCCACTGGATCAAAGCGGCTAAAGCACGCCTCTAGGATCGTCCCCTCAGTCGGCAGGTCTGGTAGCTGAGGCAGATATGCCCAGCGCACACCATCTTCGTAGGTGATAAGCCCCTCATCGTAGGGCTCCAAGCCCACTAATATATTCATTAGAGTAGTCTTACCACTCCCATTGGGAGCTATAAGCCCTACCTTCTGCCCACGCTCAAGGGAGAATGAAAGTTGCTGAAACAGCACCCGATCGCCGAAGCTCTTGCTCAATGATTCGACCTGTAGCATATAGTTTAGTCAGTCTTATACCTTATCTAGATGAAGCCCTCGAGGGCTAAGAAAAAGAAAAGAGTCCAAGACTACGTCCCGAACTCTCTCTGTGACTCCGACAGGATTCAAACCTGTAACCTTCTGATCCGTAGTCAGATGCTCTATTCAGTTGAGCTACGGAGCCAAGCCTCATAAGCCTTTTGTTTGCGCAAATGTAAGGCTTTTTTGTCAATATGCAAGTTTATCCCTACTCGACCACTCCCTTGACGCGTAGCGTGAAGGAACCATCTCGACCATTGCTATAGACTGCAATAGTCTTAACGAACTGGCCGGGGCGACCTGCTGGGTTAAACGTTACGACTATTTTACCCTCCTTACCCGGAGCGATAGGCTCTGTATTGTACTCTGGAGTTGTACATCCGCAAGCTGCCACGACACGCGTCAAGACGAGCGGAGCCGTACCAGTATTCTTAATCACGAATGTATGAGATACCTTGCCATTGGCTTCTTTGATTACACCGAAGTCATAGTCAGTCTGCTCTGCCGAAATAACAGCCCCCTTAGGAGCTTGAGCTACAGCCACTCCAAGAAAAACAAGAAGGAAGCCGAATACATACAAGAGTTTCTTCATCTCGCTAATTCTGATTTTTGTGATGCCCTAGAGCAACACTTATTTAACAACTTTTCACGACAAAGATATAACAACAAAGGACACAATCCAAATACCACACCTCGATTGAGCCTATACCGAGATCTTACCAGAGATGCCAGCAAGGTCTTTTATATACTTAATACATAGCCATATCTATCAACACTCCGTTACATTACTTTGGATATATATACCTGCACTCTGAGATTATTCAATGCCCAAGCAATATCACATTAACAATTTAGAAAACAACAAGATAAACAACCTAAAACAAAAACTCTATCACACCTTAATCGCCACCATCAAAATTGTTAAAAACAATCAAAACACAATCTAGAATAAACACCTCTATATCCATCGCATAGACCTTTTTGCTTCAGACGGCAAAATTTATATTTTAGACCAGTTTCTAAGATATTACTGGGACAATTTCTGGTGTGAGGTCGCCATTAGGCAAGGCCCGTATTGCCCCCTAGCAGGCTCAGGATCGAGCTTAACCACGTTTTGGAGCTACATACCAGAGCACCTAAAACAGCAGTCTAAAAGGCACACATCACAACAAGTCCAAAATCAAGCAGATAAAACCACAAAATCAAGGCGAAGCACACATTTGCAGCACACTACTTGGACTTTCTTCCCATCAATCTATACAAATTGATGGATACATCTCGACAAATGAGCCCTACAATCCTCCGCAATCAGTCCTTCAATCTTCTTCGGAGTACTCCGCGATCCAAACCAACCGCCCCTCCTAGCCTCCTAGATTTACCCACAGAATATTCACACTTATTAACAAAATGCATCACTATCGCCCTCAAACATCAGCCCAATTCTACAGTAAAACATCACCCTAAGCGGCCTCTCGAAGCTATCCTTTGCGACACTTGCCCCCTCAATGTATGCAACTACCTAGCCCAAATCCAATAGGCTCCACTAGGGACGATAAGGAGTGAAGGCCACAAGGAGGCTATGCGACTAAAGAAATAGCCCCACACGGGTCTCATCAGTGCCTAAGGTGCACACCACAAACAGTCCTCTAGGTACAACCTTAACACCTCGAGATTAGCCAGTTATGTCAGTCCTAGAGGAGCCTGATAAGCGAAATACACCTACTACCGTACCATCAACTCTGTATCCCCGTTGTGCAATTATAAAGAAATGACGAACTTTGGGGTTAAATTCTTTTGATTTAACACCTGGACTGAAGAAACTCAAGATGCTACTAGACGAGTTGTGGATAGATCGATTGGCTAAGGACGCCGACATAGAGCCTGAGACAAGCGCTAGGCTCTGGCAGGCTTTTGGGTCCCAACTCGAGAGCCGTTTGGCTATGGGTATGGACATCTATATCCGAGAGGCGGGCTACTGGTCTACACACACAGATGGTGAATACTTAGCTATCCTGCCCAATCTAGAGCGCTACCTCATTCCCCCGATCATACGCCTTGCGATCTCCTACACCCCCGCCCCCAATAGAGCATACATGGAGCTAGGGGATTTATGCGAGGCCTTGGTACAGGCCACAGAGGTTCGCCCAGAGGCCGTAGCCAGATGGCTGGCCGCTATCGAGCCACGTTTGGCCAAGGGGTTATCTTCTGGGCGCCAAACAGCATGGGCAGGTCTAGGAGTGTTTACCCCGATCATAGAGGCCGAGAGCCTTAGGGGCTTCTCATTCGCCCCAGAGGTAACACTATCCGAGGTGCTCAATAGGCCTTTTGGCATGTTTAGCCCAGTGGCGGTCGTTGCTCCTGAGGCGGCCGAGGGGCTAGAGGAGCGGGAGGTCGAGAGCCTAGAGCAGTGCCTTGCCACTGCAGCCATTGAGGTGCTCAAACCTCTCTGCGACGAAGACCTACAACCAGAGGCAGCACTAAGGGCAGAGCCTGAGGTCTGTGTGGTAGAGCCTCTACCTATAGCCCACACCCCAAACGAACCAGTAGAGTCCGATCAAGCAAACGAAGCTCCTCAGATTGAGCCAGCAGACTCGCAGATAGACTTATTAGCCCAGGAGGAGGTAAACCCACAGCATCAAGCAACCCCTCCCGAGAGACCGCAAGCTAAGAGCTCACCTGTTGCATCTACGCAAAGAGGCCAGAGAGGGCGGTGGGTCGGGCTACTGATACTGCTACTTATCCTCCTTGTCGGTATTTGGGCTCTGTGGCAGTACCTAGAGCGCAGACCTATGACCACGGTACAGCCCCAGCACAGACCTCCTGTGCACTCCGAGCGTGTCGCCCCCACTCCTGCCCCAGCAGACACTGCTACCACTGGTACAGACAGTGCGCATATCGCCTCCCCTATGAGAGCAGAAGAGACCACACAGCCCCGCCCTTTAGCCGCCCCCAAACCAGCGATTGCACCCGCAGCCTCCGATGCCCCCAATAGAGGAATAGAGGCAGAGGAAATCGTCATCAAGCCGGGAGATAGCCTTGTGCAAATCTCCCTGCGCAAGTATGGGCACAAAGCCTTCTGGGTGTACATATACGAGGAGAATCGAGATCGGATCAAAAATCCCGACAATATCCCTCTAGGCACACGACTTAACCTGCCAGCTGCCCGCAAGTATGGCATCGACTCGTCCAATACTAATTCGGTAGATCGTGCGTTAAGTCTACAACGGGCTTTACTTAGGAATAGAAAAAAATAAACGAAATAGTCATCACAATATAAATGCTCAAAAGACAGCATGGAATCAATAGATATTAGAAGCCTCACTGAGCTGATAGAGAAAAAAAGCTACGTTGTCGATCAGCTACGTAGAGGTATGCAAGAAGCAATCGTCGGTCAGACACATCTGATCGACTCCCTGCTCATCGGGCTACTCGCAGACGGACATATTCTGCTCGAGGGCTTGCCCGGTCTAGCCAAAACCCTCGCGATCAAGACACTGGCACAGCTAGTACACGCAGACTACAAGCGTATCCAGTTTACCCCAGATCTACTGCCTGCCGACGTGATCGGTACGCTGATGTACTCGCAGAAGCACGAAGAGTTTCAGGTCAAGCAGGGACCCATCTTCTCCAACTTCATCTTAGCGGACGAAATCAACCGAGCCCCAGCCAAGGTACAAAGTGCCCTCTTGGAAGCGATGCAGGAGCGACAGGTAACCATCGGTGAGAAAACCTTCAAGCTCCCTAACCCATTCCTCGTAATGGCCACGCAGAACCCAATCGAGCAGGAAGGGACGTATCCCCTACCCGAGGCTCAAGTAGACCGCTTCATGCTCAAGGTCAAGATCGACTACCCCAAGCGAGAGGAAGAGGCTCAGATTATCCGAGATCATATCCGCACAGCGAGCTATACCGCCAAGCCTATCCTACAGATCGAGGATCTGCTTGAGGCACGAGAGACCGTGCGCCAAGTGTATCTAGACGAGAAGATCGAGCGCTACATCGTAGACATCGTCTTCGCCACACGAGATCCAGAGGCTGCCGGCCTTGGCGAATACAAAAACTTCATTAGCTTCGGCGCTTCGCCCCGTGCCTCTATCGCACTGGCGGTAGCAGCACGAGCACACGCCTTCATCAAGCGCAGAGGCTATGTAATCCCCGAGGATATACGTGCTGTTTGCTATGATGTGCTGCGCCACCGCATTGGGCTAAGCTATGAGGCCGAAGCCAACGACATCGTAGCCGATGATGTGATCAAGGAGATCCTCAACAAGGTAGAGGTGCCATAGAGCGAGGGCGACAGAACCGATGAAAAAGGATAGAACGGCACAGAGTACAGACCTGCTCGGCAGGGTACGGCGCATCGAGATCAAGGCCAAGGGCCTATCGGAGCAAGTTTTTGCGGGGCAATACCACTCGGCTTTTAGGGGTCGGGGTATGGCCTTCAGCGAGGTGCGTGGCTACCAAGTCGGAGATGATGTACGAGATATCGACTGGAACGTAACGGCTCGCTACGCCAACCCCTACGTCAAAGTATTTGAGGAGGAGCGCGAGCTAACGGTTATGTTGCTCATTGATCTAACGGGCAGTAGCCTCTTTGGGGCTAAAGCCGAGAGCAAGCGTGAGCTGATGACTGAGGTTGCAGCGACATTGGCTTTCTCAGCGATGCAAAACAATGACAAGATCGGGGCTATCTTTTTCACAGATCAGATTGAGTTATTTATCCCTCCTCGCTCGGGTCGCAAACATATCCTATACATCATTCGAGAGCTACTTGGCTTCCAGCCGCAGAGCAGAGGGACAGACCTCAATGTACCACTGGGCTACCTGATGCGTACAATCAAGAAACGCTGTACGGCCTTCTTGATCTCAGACTTCATACAGACGGGTGAGAGCTACCAAACTTCTCTCAGTCTAGCTAGCCGCAAGCACGACCTCGTAGCTCTACGTGCCTTCGACCCCACAGCTGCTACCCTGCCCGATCTAGGACTGGTCTACCTCATAGATGCCGAGAGTGGGCAGAAGCGCTGGGTGGACACCTCGTCTAAGAAACTAGCCAGAGGCTATGCCGAGAGCTATCTCAGGCATGAGCAGACCTGCCGAGAGCTATGCCTACGCTCTGGTGTAGACCTCGTGCATCTATCCACGGGAGAGGACTTCACTCCTGAACTAATCAAATTATTTAGACGTAGGTCTTGAGGCCTACGACTTAATCATTCCGATGAGGACGTACCTACAGTTAATCATACTTACGCTAGGGACACTTCTGAGCTGGCCAGCCCAAGCTCAGAATGTTTCTATCCAAGCCCAGCTAGATAGAGCCGAGATAAAAACGGGCGAACAAGCTATCATCGATGTGGTGATCCGCACCGACGACTTGGCACGCACTCACTTTTTCGTGGCAGAGAACGACCAAGAGCCATCTCGCTTTAGGATTCTTGAGTTCGGCGCTGTCGATACAGTACAGATAGACGATAAGCTACGAGAGATACAAGCCAAGATGCTCATCACCTCTTTCGACTCAACGCTCATCGTCATACCGCCTATTGTCGTCGAGACACCCAGCGGTCGTGCCCAGACAGAGCCACTAGCCCTCAATGTCATTCAGCCCGAGGTAGACCTAGATCACCCTGAGCAGTTTGAAGACATCAAGGCTCCTTGGGGAGTATCTTGGGGGTTAGCTGATATCTTGGAGCTCATACTCAGGCACCCTGCTTTCTGGATTATACTCCTGCTAGCTATCACTGCCTATAGCATCTATCGATACAGACAGCTACCCAAGGACGTCAAACTACCAGTTGCCTCCACCCCTACCCGCGAGATAACAGAGAAGCCACTGGAGCGCATCGAGCGAGAGTTAAGAGAAATCGAGGCACGTGCCTACTGGCGATCGGGAGCGTACAAACAATTCTATAGCGAGGTCATCGAGAGCCTCAAGCACTATATCTATGCTGTCAAAGGCTGGCATGTACTGGAGATGACCACGAGCGAGCTCAACGACTACCTCTACCGCAGGGGCGAAGACCGAGAGCTGCGTACCTTACTTGAGGGACTACAGCGTGAGGCCGACTTATCGAAGTTTGCCAAAAGCACCCCCACCGAGGGCGATGCTCGCAACTCACTAGCCGATGCACGTAGCTTCGTGCTGCGCACGCAGTCCTTATGGCTTGCCGCACAAGAGGAGGCAGACAATAGCGATATAGCAGAAGGGAGGGCTGAAGTATGACATTCCTACACCCACACTTGCTGTACCTGCTACTAGCTATACCAGCGCTTGTGCTATGGTACATCTTACATAGACGGCATGCTCAGGCAGCACTTCTGACACCTTCCCTTAGCTTCATCAAGGGATTACCCTCTGGCTGGCGAGTACGCCTAAGACATTTGCCTTTTGCCTTGCGCATGCTTGCTCTAGCTATGCTCATCATCGCCCTAGCTCGCCCCCAGTCGTCAAGGAGCTGGAGCGAAAACGATGTGGAGGGGATAGACGTCATGCTGACGATGGATATCTCCACCAGTATGCTAGCGATGGACTTCGAGCCCAACCGCATCGAGGCTGCTAAACAAGTGGCTGCAGATTTCGTCGCCAATCGCCCCAATGACAACATCGGTCTAGTGGCATTCGCTGGCGAGAGCTTCACTGTCTGTCCTCTGACTACCGACCACGGCGCCCTAGTCAATCGACTGGTGCAGATTACACCCGGTATGATTGAGGATCAGACTGCCATCGGGCTAGGTCTTGTCACTGCGGTCAATCGCCTACGAGATAGCCAAGCCGAGAGCAAGGTCATCATTCTGCTGACCGATGGGGTAAACAACGCTGGTGATATCTCCCCTCAACTGGCGACAGAACTCGCCGCAAGCCTAGGCATCACAGTACACGCTATCGGTATGGGGACGGATCAAGGACAGGCCCCGTATCCCATTTCCTCTGCTTTTGGAGGAACGGTCGTGCGCCCCATGCCTGTGGATCTAGACGAGGTAGTGCTACGACAGATCGCCGAGAGTACAGGCGGCACGTACTTCCGTGCTACGGACATGAGCAGTCTGGAGAAAATATACAATCAGATCGATCAAATGGAGAAAACCAAGCTGCGCACACGCAACTATCAAATGGTGGGTGAGGAATACCTTATCTTTGCTATCATTGCATTGCTGGCCCTAGCTTTGGATTTCATCTTGCGCAATACTTACCTCAGAACGAACCCGTAATGAAGTTTATATTTCATTCTCCCCAATATCTCTACCTGCTACTCTTGCTCGCCCCTATGGTCGGGCTGAGCATCTACAGCTTCTACATCAGGCGGCGGAAGCTACATCGCTATGCAAGCAATCCCGAGATGCGCACCACTCTGATGCCTGAGCGTGTAGGACGCAAACGACTCATGAGAGATTTGATGCTCATCTTATCCTTCGCCGCCCTAGTCATCGTCCTCGCTCGCCCTCAGATGCCGGGCAATAAACAGGAGGGCGAGGACAGACGAGGCATAGAAGCTATGATATGTATAGACGTTTCCAACTCGATGCTTTGCCCAGATTTGGCGCCTTCACGCCTAAACTTCGCCAAGCGTTCGGTACAGCGTCTGCTCGAGCGTATGCAAAGTGACAAGGTGGGGCTCATTGTCTTCGCTGGCAAGGCCTACATACAGCTCCCCATCACCACTGACCTGAAAACAGCGCAGGAGTTTTTGGCCAACATTAGCCCCTCTATGCTATCAGCTCAGGGCACAGCAATCGGCGAGGCAATCTCTCTGGGCATACAGTCCTTCTCCTCTCGTGAAGACATCGGCAAGACTATTATCGTCATGACAGATGGAGAAGACCACGAGGGGGACGCCATCGAAAGCGCAACGGCAGCCGCTAAGCAAGGCATCAGAGTACAAGTAGTAGGGATAGGGACTGCCGAGGGCGGACCTATACCAGTGGCAGACGGTCAGTATCTCAAAGACGAAGATGGACAGGTCGTTACGACACACTTCAACTCCGATATGTGCCGCTCTATCGCCGAAGCAGGTCAAGGCTCTTTCGTCACCTCGACCAATCAGAGCGATTTGGTCGAGGCTCTGTATCAGGAGCTAGACAAACTCCCCAAGGCCAATACAGGACGCCTCGATCACTCGGGCTATCTAGAGCTCTTCGAGGTATGGGCTTGGCTAGCACTAGTGCTCCTCGTGGCCGAGTGCTTTATCGCCGAGAGAAGAAATAGAATCCTAATGAAATACAACCTTTTCTCCCATGAGTAGCAAACAGATTCTATTATTAGCGCTCATGCTTATGGGCATGGGGTCCGTAGAGGCTCAAGTACGACAGAGGCAACTACTACGCAAAGGGAATAAGGACTACGAGAAGTCAGATTTCGTAGCAGCCGAAACTAGCTACCGAAGGCTTCTCCAGCAAGATAGCCTCTCGATATACGCCAACTTCGCCATGGGCAATACGCTCTACAAACAAGGCAAAGGACAAGAGGCACGTAGCTACTACGAGCAGGCCGCCAAGAAAACGGATCTGCCCAAAGACAAGCAAGCGGAGATATGGCACAACCTAGGCAACATCTCGATGCAAGAGAAGCAGTATGCCAAGGCTATCGAAGCCTACGAGCAATCACTCATTCTCAACCCGAGCGATGATGCTACACGCTACAACCTCGTCCTAGCCCAGAAGCTCCTGCAGAAGGAACAACAGCAGAAGCCAGAGCAACAGCAGAACCCAAACGATCAGCAACAGAAGCAAGATCAAGACAAGGATCAGAAGCAAAATCAGGATCAGAACAAGGATAAGCAACAGCAGGACAAACAAAAGAACCAGCAGAAGGAACAGGACCAACAGCAAAAGAAAGAAAACCCTGAGGCCAAGAACCCTGCCAATCCCCAAGAGGGCGAAGGTAAAATGAGTAGACAGCAAGCCGAGCAGATCCTAGATGCCTACAAACAGAATGACGACAAGACTCGCCAACGTGTAGAACAGATGCAGCGTGAGGTGGAGCAGAAAAGAAACAATAAGGTAAAACGAAAATGGTAACATCGATAAGTAGATCGATTTATATCCTCATCTGTGCTCTAGCCTTCGTCGGCACAACGCTCCGAGCACAAACTATCCAAGTCGAGGCTCCGCAAGAGGTCGAGCAGGGGCGCCCTTTCTCCGTCACCTACGCTATCAGAGACCTTAAGGAAGATGTATCACCTATTCCACCAAAGTACGAGGGGCTAGAGCTACTCTATGGCCCGACACGCAACGAGAGCTCCAATGTATCTATTACCAACGGGCGTGTCGTATCCTCTAGTTATGTAGCCTTTACCTATACATTCCTAGCGACAAATCGAGGTTCGTTCACAATCTCTGGTTTCAAGCTAGCTCGCCCGTCTGGAGAGCCTATCTCAGCACCTGCACACAAACTGACGGTACTAGCCAGCACCTCGGGGGCAAAGAATATGAGTCGTATGTCTAGAGGATACCTCTACCGCACGGTCGTGCCACGAACCTCGGTCTATGTGCAGGAGGCTCTACCTGTGAGTTACAAGATTTACTCCTCTACGTCCTTCGGTGTTTTGGACGCCAAAGCTCCCACCTACGACGGCTTTATTAGCCAGAAAGTGGAGGATACGGGGCGCACACCCATTCTACGAGAGGACTATCAAGGTACTAGCTACCAAACGGCCGAGATTATACGTGAAGTACTCTTCCCGCAAAGAGCAGGTTCGCTGACACTTCCCTCCAGTGAGATCACTATTCAGATACCCATGGAGCTAGAAGGCGATCCATTCCTTGGATCAATGATAGAGCGCAAGCTCGTCACCTCACCAGTGGCTATTAACGTAAAACCTCTCCCCGAAGCAGGTAAGCCCGACGACTTCTCGGGTGCTGTAGGTAAGTTCATCGTCAATGCCGAGCTCTCGAGTCAGAGCGCTCGCACCAACGAAGCCCTTACACTACGATATCGCATACAAGGAGTTGGCAACCTTAAGATAGCCAAGCTACCCAATCTAGAGTTCGCTCGTGAGCTAGAGGTCTACGACCCAAGCGACGAAACCGAGCAGACAAGCGACGGCACAACGGTGCGAGCTACTCGCATCATCGAGTACAGCATCATACCCAGACACACGGGTCGCTACACACTCCCCAAGCTGACCTTCTCGTACTTCGATCCTACGAGCAAGAGCTACAAGCGTGTAGCAACCGAAGAGATGAGCATTCGAGTGGCTCAAGGTAAACACATTGAGTCGAATACCCCTGTGGTACGAAGCTCCACAATAGAGGACGACACCACACCATATGGTCTGACAAACAAGACAGGAGCCTCGGAAATCAAAGGGCTGTCGTTTGTATCTAGCTGGCAATACCCAGCCAGCTATATCGGGCTAATGGTACTTTTCGTAGCTATACTCATGCTGATCCGCAAGAGGATTGCACTACGTGCCGATGTCCTAGGCTATAGTGCTTCGAGAGCCAATGCCGTGGCCAACAAGCGCCTGCGTCTTGCCAAGCAATACCTAGATAAGAACCAAAACAGCCAATTCTACGAAGAGCTGCTACGTGCTCTGTGGGGTTATATGGGCGATAAACTACGCCTACCAACCTCCGAGCTAAGTCGCAGCAACGTTCGTGAACATCTAGAGCACCACAGCGTAGAGCCTGAGCTAATAGATGCTTGGTGTGCTACCCTAGACGAGGCCGAGTTTGCTCGCTTTGCGCCAAATGCCTCTAGCGATGCCCCCAAACAGCTCTACCAAAGGGCTGTCGAGGCCATTACCAAAGTGGAAACCTCGAAGAAACTAACGGGTAAATAGTGCCATAGACAGCAAATAAATCCTATCGAAGATGACGAATCGTTTCATATATCTCTGCCTAGCCCTATTGGCTATGCTCAAGACCACGACCTACGCTCAGCAAGCACTACCATCTGCTAGCGAGGCTTTCGCCCAAGGCGACTATGCCGAAGTTGCACGCTACTACCAAGGGCAAATAGCAGAAAGCAACACCCCAACCTCCGATATGCTCTACAATCTAGGCGTATGCTACACACAGATGGAGCATCTCCCCGAGGCTATCCTAGCCTACGAGCGAGCGCTCTATCTAGAGCCAACACATCAGCTGGCTAGACACAACCTCGGGCTACTATACAAGCAGATTAAAGGAGGTATGGGAGATGGTCGAGGGCTAATGACACGCTGGGCCGATCGCCTATGCTACCAGTTCACGATACAGACTTGGGCGACTATCGCCCTTGCGACCTTTGCCTTGATGCTTCTCGCTCTAGGCTCCTTCCTCATCTCTAGAGTGCTGACTCGCAAAAAAATCTTCTTCTACTCCTCTAGCCTACTTGGACTACTCTGCCTCGTGGCCAATGCCTGCATACTGCGCCAGTGGTACTACCACAAGATGAGCCAGTCACAAGCTATCGTACAGCAGGGACAGCAGCTGATGTCTACCCCCGAGGCGGAGGCTGTGGCAATAGCCGAGCTCCACGAGGGGACTCCAATCGGCATATTGACAACTAAAGAAACGGCTAGTGAAGTACGCCTGCCGGACGGGCGGATTGGTTGGATAGCAAATACAAGCTTTACACGAATCTTACCAATCAAACAATGATATTTCTCAATCTAACGCCTCCTCTTATACCGGGCGAAGTCGGTATTCTCAAAGCTATCAACGGCTGGCATAGCCCCATAGCCGATGCCTTTATGTACATGATATCCAATACTGGAGCTTGGATACCTGTAGTAGCCGTGCTGCTGTATTATCTTTTTTATCGCAAGCCATGGCAAGAAGCCGTGCTATTTATCCTCTGTGTAGGGCTATGCATCTTGATCTGCGACAGGCTAAGTGCGGGCTTCTCCAAACCATTCTTCGCAAGGCCACGCCCGACACATCTAGAGGGCTTGGGCGACTTGCTCCACATCGTATTCGGATACAAAGGGGCTGCCTATGGCTTTTTCTCTGGTCACGCCTCCAACTTCATCGCCGTAGCAATGCTGATGAGCCGAACGATACGAGATAGACTTACCTCATTCCTTATTTTCGGCGTGGTCTTTATCGTAGCTTATAGCCGTATGTATCTAGGTGTACATTTCCTCTCCGACATCTTGGTTGGCTTTGCCGTAGGGTTGAGTACTGGTTATCTAATCTCTCTGCTTCATCAATGGCTGCGCCAGCGCCTCTCGCCTCTAGGGCATCGCCCCTCACGTGAGGTATTCGCTCCAAGGCTTGCAGCTTGGCAGTTCACACTCGTCGTCTTCCTCCCCGTACTACTTGCCTACTCTTGGCAGGTAGCTCGTATCTTGAAGATGGTGGGCACCTACTAAGAGCTCTCTTGCTTTATAGACGAATGTGTATGTCGTATGAAGAGGGTGTGCCCATAGTATACAAACTGCTCAAGCTATTTGCGACATTTGTTCCGTACGGATTTCGTTGTCGGCTTTAGGCCACTTACTCTAGTATATCCCTCATCAGCTTCGACCTAAGCGCCCTCTAGCGCACGATACTTGGCCTTGGGGTAGCTGGAGTAAACGCCGCTCTGCCCTCGGCCCACACAATACCTGCATTTTGAGACTATTGCGCAATGAACCCCTTCGCTGCTTCAGTTCTCTAGAGTCATTTTTTGCTACTTGAGGCAGTGTTTTTCAACTTGGGTATCCTCC